>JASFIY010000429.1:0-3416 GCA_050122415.1 Desulfobacteraceae bacterium | reverse complement strand
CAATTTTATTTGGCACTTGTTTTTACTTTCATAACGAGGGCTTAGAAAAAACATCTGACATTCTGTTGATTTCGGTATTTGTACTCACATTTTTAGCTTTTACCTTCGGCTTTATCTGCCTATACAACGTTAAATGTCCTTCCTGTGGACAAAAAACAAAAACCATAAAAATACAGAAATAGATATGTGGCAGGCTTATTGTTCAAAATGTTCTGTCACCTGGAACTTAGGGCTAGGCATTGATACTGGCCCATAAGCTAACAAAATAATCAGCCGGACGGAAAGTACGTCTGCGTAAAATTGAAAAGCAAAATATAAATTGCGGTGGTGGCCGAACCTTCGCGTCGCCGCCGGTTATCATAAACCGTTAGCCTTGATACCGGTCTTTATCAGCTCATCCGGTTGCTTTTTGTGAAGGATTTGAGAATTCACACAGTTTTTGATTGGGCAAGATTTGGTAAAATAAAAGCAGGCCTTGAAACTAATAACCATGACAAATCAGGAGATATTGTCAGCTTCATCCGCGATTCTCAAAAAGACCAAGCAGTTAGGGGTACATCTGGCGGGATTTGCCAATGTGGACGATTTGAAGGTGGCGCCATCATTCGTTTTCGCTCCCCAATTGCAGGGCCTTGACAAAGTCTTAGGAACCCTTGAAGGCGAGATGGAACTCGATCCAGGTGAGGTCAAATGGCCGGAAGTGGCAAAATCGGTCCTTGTCGTTGCCGTGGAGCATCCGGAGGACAAACCCGAGCTGGACTGGTGGTACGGCCAGAGAGCGCCATCGGGGAACAAGTTGCTGATCAATGCCGTTAAAACGTTGTGTGAATGGGTTCCGGCTAATTTCGATATCGATGTTTTTCACTTTCCCTATTTCATTGAGCAAGGTGGGATCTTTTTGAAAGATGCTGCCGTCATGGCCGGGTTGGGCTGTATCGGAAGAAACAATATGGTGGTAACGCCGGAGTTCGGCCCGAGAGTCCGTTTGCGTGCAATGGCCCTGAGTGTTCCCATTCCATCCACCGGACCTTCAGGGTTCGATCCATGCGTTCAGTGTGAGGATCTCTGTCGCAAGGCGTGCCCACAACATGCTTTCAATGAGACAATCTATTCACCGGAGTCCTATAATCAGGCCATCTTGCCGGGAAGGGACGGCAGCTACTCCCGCTCAACCTGCCATATTCAGATACGCAAAGATAGCGATGAAGCCGAAGAGCGCGTCGCGGCAGGATTCTCAAAATCGGTTAAGGTCCTTAAATTTTGCCGAAATTGTGAATGGAGCTGCCCTGTCGGAAAGTAAAATTTTCGGCCAGCAACACCTTTCACTTGGATGGCAATTCCGCTGCGCTTCATTGCCACCGGTGAAGGCGACCTTAGAAATGCAGGATTTTCATGATTTTTGGGGATTTAGTGATTCCGCCCAACACCGACAGGCTCAGAACCATGAAATGGCTGAAGGATGCTCGCCGCGAGGTGGCGCCTCCGAGGGCCCACTGGTGAACAGTTTTGCACGAGGTAATCTTCGAGGCCGACACCCCGCTGGGGAAAGGATTCGACGTATTGCTCATCGTCGGCATTTTGGCGAGTGTTATAGCGGTGATGCTTGACAGTATCGCTGCTGTGCAGTCACATTGCGGCAGCTTGCTCTATGGGATGGAGTGGTTATTTGCGATCGTCTTCACTGTCGCATACCTTTTCCGAATTATGTGTGTCGGCCGGCCGCTCAAATAAGCCATCAGTTTTTATGGAGTGGTTGATTTGCTGGCGATCATCCCGACCTACGTCAGCCTATTCCTCCCGAAAAGCCAATACCTGCTGGTCATCCGAATTCTGCGCAT
Organism: Desulfobacteraceae bacterium; assembly: GCA_050122415.1. Classification (GTDB taxonomy): domain Bacteria; phylum Desulfobacterota; class Desulfobacteria; order Desulfobacterales; family JAABRJ01; genus JAABRJ01. The sequence continues at coordinate 1,578 of JASFIY010000429.1, read as the reverse complement.
CCTGCGCATCTTCCGTATCCTGAAGCTGGTTCCCTATCTCGGGGAGGCGCGACTCCTTATGAAGGCGCTGCGGGCGATTAGCCACAAGATTACGATCTTTATCTACACGGTAATGACTTTGGTGGTCATCTTTGGCTCGCTGATGTATATTATCGAGGGCGGGGCCAATGGCTTCACCAGCATTCCACGCAGCATTTACTGGGCAATAGTTACCCTGACTACGGTCGGATATGGCGACATTTCACCTCAAACCGTGCTTGGCAAGACGCTGGCGTCGATGGTGATGATTCTCGGCTATGCCATCATCGCCGTGCCGACTGGTATTGTGTCCGTGGAAATGTCACGGACTTTCGGCCGTAAAGTTTCCACCCAGGTCTGCCCGGAGTGCAGCGTCGAAGGTCACGATACCGATGCCCGCCACTGCAAGTTTGATGAAGCGGTAAAAAGTCGAAAACCAGACGGTTTCGTAAAAAGGCCAAGTTCAAGGCGGGCAAATCTCGAGGAGCGAGGCGTACTTATGTACGCCGCAGCGACTTCGAGATGCAGCGCAACGCAGAAATTGGCCTTTTTAGGTAACCGTCAAGTTTTATGGTGCGGTGTTGCAATGACGGATTCAACAAAAACGTTTGGAATAATGGGAATTTTTCGAAAGCAGACAGCTTCCGGCTCTTTTAGAAACTCTTGCAGGGTATATTTTAGACAGGACGAATCGTGCCGGGAATCTCCCTGACAATCAAATACAGCCGGCGCAAACTACATGCGGCTGATTTGAGCCTTCGACAGGAGAGGTGAACAATGGTCGAAACGCTTCATATAACCAGTGGCGACAGCGCAGGCGGGAGACTGCTAAAATCCGGGCTACCCGGGGAGGTGTTCGTCTGGCACGACATAATGTATGACGGTCCCCGGTGTCCCGGTTGGCCCGACGAGGAGACCCTCAATGCGCGGGCGGTCTTTCTGGAAAAAGCCACCGCAGGCGGATTGGATAAGCGGCGCATTTTAGAGACGCTTCGCCACCAGTACCGCAAATTGATGCCGGCAGCGGCGAACCAACATATCGTTCTGTGGTTTGACGCGTGCCTGTTTGATCAGTCCATGCTCGCACATATCCTCACGTGCCTGTTTCACCACGACGCCCGAGGAGTGGAGCTTCTCTGCGTTGACGCATTTCCCGGAATCGAGCCATTCCACGGTCTCGGGCAGATGCAACCCGATCAACTGGCTTCCGTTTATGGCAATCGCCAGCCCGTCAGCAACTCTCAGTTCCGGTTCGCTGTTCGAGTGGACAAGGCCTTCGCCACCCAAGACTCTGGCGTGTTGACCGAGCTGTCTCAAGCAACCAACGCTCCGTTACCTTGGATCCCTGCAGCCCTCGCCCGATGGCTTCAGGAACGCCCCGACCCAGTTACAGGACTGGGGCGGCTTGAAGATCTCACCCTGAGGGCGATTCGTGCCGGATGCATGACGCCAAGCAAGATCTTCACAGCGGTAGCTGCCGCTGACACACCGCCACATTTTTGGGGAAACATAACGCTCTGGGCAAAAATCAATGCGCTTGCGGAGCGCGAACCACCGTTG
>JASFIY010000428.1:0-3417 GCA_050122415.1 Desulfobacteraceae bacterium | reverse complement strand
AGACCACCGCCCCGGGCCATCTTCGGCGGGTTTGGGGAGGGGCCTTGGCATCCCCCCCAACCCGAGCCGCCCGCCGTCGCAAAAATCCAAATCCAGCCGCTTGACAACCTTCCCATCGTGCTTAAAAATTACCTGCTCCGCGCGGGACCGAGGATCTCGTTCTGACGCGCCTTGCTGCGTCGAAACCTGCAGGGGGCGCCCCCAAGCGGCCCTCATTCTTTCATTCATTCACTTTTCACAGGAGGTTCAGTACCCATGAAGATCAAGCCTTTGAACGACCGCGTCCTGGTTCGCAGACTCGAGGAGGAACAGAAGACCGCCGGCGGCATCATCATACCGGATACGGCCAAGGAAAAACCCCAGCAGGGCGAGGTGGTGGCCGCCGGTCCGGGCCGGATGAACGACGACGGCAAACGCACGCCCCCGGAGGTCAAGGTCGGCGACCGGGTTCTGTTCTCCAAGTACGCCGGCACCGAGATCAAGGTGGACGGCGTCGAGCATCTGTTCATGAAGGAAGACGACATCCTGGGAATTCTCGGATAAGCACAGAAGGAGGGTCCGATGCCTGCAAAAATGTTAGCCTACAGCTCAAAGGCCCGTGAGCACATGCTCAAGGGCGTCAACACCCTGGCGGATGCCGTCAAGGTCACGCTGGGCCCCAAAGGTCGCAACGTGGTGCTGGAAAAATCCTTCGGTTCGCCGCTGGTGACCAAGGACGGGGTCACCGTCGCCAAGGAGATCGAATTGGCGGAAAAGTTCGAGAACATGGGCGCCCAGATGGTCAAGGAAGTCGCCAGCAAGACCAGCGATGTCGCCGGCGACGGCACCACCACGGCCACCGTCCTGGCCCAGGCGATCTACTCCGAGGGCCAGAAGCTGGTGGCCGCCGGCGCCAACCCGATGGCGATCAAGCGGGGCATTGAAAAAGGCGTGGCCGTTGTCGTGGCGGATCTCAAAAAACTCTCCAAGCCCACCAAGGACAAATCCGAGATCGCCCAGGTGGGGTCGATTTCGGCCAACAACGACCCCATGATCGGCAGCCTGATCTCAGAGGCCATGGAGAAAGTCGGCAAGGAGGGCGTGATCACCGTCGAAGAGGCCAAGGGAATGGAGACCTCCCTGGAGGTCGTGGAGGGCATGCAGTTCGATCGCGGCTATATTTCGCCCTATTTCGTGACCGACGCCGAAAAGATGCAGGTCTCCCTGGAAGAGCCCTATATCCTGCTCAGCGAGAAGAAAATCTCCAGCATGAAGGACATGCTGCCGCTGCTGGAGCAGGTGGCCAAATCCGGCAAGCCGCTTTTGATCGTGGCCGAGGATGTCGACGGCGAAGCCCTGGCCACCCTGATCGTCAACAAGCTCCGCGGCACGTTGCACGTCGCGGCGGTCAAGGCCCCCGGCTTCGGTGACCGACGCAAGGCCATGCTGCAGGATATCGCGGTGCTCTGCGGCGGCCAGGTGATCTCGGAGGACATCGGGGTCAAGCTGGAAAACGTGACCCTCAACGACCTGGGGCGCTGCAAAAACGCGAAGATCGACAAGGACAACACCACCATCGTCGACGGCGCCGGCAGCCGCGCCGACCTGGAGGCCCGCATGCGCCAGATCCGGGCCCAGATCGAGGAAACCACCTCCGACTACGACCGCGAAAAGCTCCAGGAGCGCCTGGCCAAGCTGGTCGGCGGCGTGGCCGTGATCAACATCGGGGCGGCCACCGAGACCGAGATGAAAGAGAAGAAAGCGCGCGTCGAAGACGCCCTGAATGCCACCCGGGCGGCCGTCGAGGAGGGGGTCGTGCCCGGCGGCGGGGTGGCCCTGGTGCGCTGCATCCCGGCCCTGGACAAGGCCGAGGTCGCCGGCGAGGAGAAAAACGGCATCGAGCTGCTGCGGCGCGCCCTGCAGGAGCCCCTGCGCCAGATCGCCATCAATGCCGGATTCGAGGGATCGGTGGTGGTCAACCAGGTGCTGGACGGCCAGGACGATTTTGGCTTCAACGCCGAAACCGGCCAGTTTGAAAACCTCGTGGCCGCCGGCGTCATCGATCCGGCCAAGGTGGTGCGCTTTGCCCTGCAGAACGCCGCTTCGGTGACCGGCCTGATGCTGACCACCGAGGCCATGATCACCGAGAAGCCCCAAAAGAAGAAAGCCGCCGCGGCGGTCCCCGAGATGGACGAAGACATGTACTAGCCGATCGCAGACCGGCGGGCGGGACCCGGTTCCCGCCCGCCGGCGCGCTTGCATGCCCCGCCTTTGCCCGTCACCCCTTGCTCGCAATGACGACCCTCTGATCCACAACGCCGCGCGGCGGCAGCACCTCCAGAACCTGAAACCCGGACCAATTTCGGCGGATCCAAGGCTCTGGAACCACCGCCTCCCCATAGAAATCAGCGTCCAAAGGGCCGCCACCACCCGTGGGCGCATAGCAGAAGCGCCCCTCGAAATAGTCCGCAAGCGCCTTGTCCGCATCGGGAAAGGCGCCGGTGGCAAGCATGGATTGGCGCAGGCCGCGGGACTTTCCCCGTTCCCGCCTAGCAGCCAGCAACCGCAGAAAATTTGCGTCTCGGGTCGTAGCCACCAGCAATCCCCCGGGCCGCAGCAGCCGCCGGAACTCGGCAACCCAAGCCAAATGCGCTTTCTCGGACAGGTGCGAAAATACGGAATACAGGTAGATCAGGTCGAAGCTATGGCTTGCATAAGCCGTTTCCGGCAACGGGGAAATTGTTCGAAACTCGCACCAGCGGTTGTCGCGCCCCGCGACCCCCACAATCTCCGGCCAGCAGTCGCAGCCACGCAGCTGGCCATGGGGAATGTCGCGCATGAAAAAGCGTAAAATGCGCCCCCAGCCGCAGCCAAAATCCAGCAGCTCGAGTTCCGCAATTGGTGTTCGAATGTAGCGCCCTGCCGCCCGTGCAACAATTCCTCGGAAGGCCATCGCCTGGCGAAAGGTCCTTTCCCCGGCATCGCCCGTCCAATTGCGTCGATGGTACGGCGACGGGATCCCGGGCACCAGCCCCCGCGCCTCCTGGCCCAATTCCGCAGAATGCACCAGGGTCCAATAGAGGAACCTGTCGGGCATGCCTCCCAGAAAGGACCGCGGGGTCGCGCGTTCATCGGTTTTTTCAAGCCTTTCGAGAAAAGCGGCTTCATAAAACGGGTAGCGCCACTGCCGAAACGGCGCACCCAGTAGACGCCGATAGCCTCTGATGATTGTTCTCCAGCGCATGCGAGGTTCCAATCTGCCGCAATCCGTTCGGTACCCCTTGGACGGGTGCCCGGCCTTCCCTATGCCAACCCCCGAGGCCTCATGCCCAGCGGGCATCCACCGGTAAGCCGAATTTCCAATAACACGCGCAGCCACACCGGTTCAAGAGCCGGAAAGGGCGGGGCCCCCGCCAACCGGCAGACCGCAATCCCCTG
>JASFIY010000427.1:0-3425 GCA_050122415.1 Desulfobacteraceae bacterium | reverse complement strand
GCCGGGGAGCTGCCGGCCGTGCACGTGACCGCCCGGCATTCACGGCTCTACCACAACCGAGCGGTGGCGGAGCGCGTCCGCGCGGCCGTCGCCCGGCGGTTGGGAGTCTCGATTCACGACCCTTTTCCCGCAGACCGCAGCGCCACCCCCCAGCAGCTCTTCGTCCGTCTGCAGGACGATCGCCTGACCCTTTCCCTGGACAGCAGCGGCGAGAACCTTTACAAGCGCGGCATCAAGACCCACGGCGGCCGTGCGCCGCTTAGGGAGACCCTGGCCGCCGCGATTTTGCTGATGGCCGGCTACAGCGGCGCGGAGCCGCTGCTGGACCCGATGTGCGGCAGCGGAAGCTTCTGCCTGGAGGCCGCCCTGATGGCGGCCGGGGCTGCGCCCGGGCGATGGCGGGACTTCGCCTTCATGCGCTGGCCGGCCTTCGCCCCCGCCCGCTGGCACCACCTGCTGCGAGAGGCCGACGCCGCCGCGGCCGTCCCCCGGGGCCGCCGGATTTTCGCGCGGGACAAGTCTTCCCAAAGTGTCGCGCGTCTTGCGCGCACCCTGGAAGGCGCGGGGCTGGCGGCCTGGGTCGGCGTGGCCCAGGGCGATTTTTTCGATCTGGACCCGCGCTCCCTGACCGCTGATCCCGGCCTGGTGGTGATCAACCCGCCTTACGGGCGTCGTCTGGGAACGCCGGCGGCCGGCGCGGATATTTTCCAGCGGATCCTGAATCGGCTGCAGACCGTTTACCGGGGCTGGCGCTGCGCATTGATCGCACCGGACGCGAAACTGGCCGAGGACCTGCCGTTTGCGTTGCGCAGATTTCACCTGTCCCACGGGGGGCTGCGCCTGGTGCTGCTGATCGGTCCCATTCCGCCCGGGGATCAGGCGCGCCGGCCGCGCATGCCTTGATTTTTTTCCCTTTTCAGCCCATTATGGTCCCACAGCGACCCGGTCGCCGGGGGCGCCGCGGTTCTCGCGCGTGCCTGCGCCCCAGCGGCCCACCGCCGCCGAACCCGCAACCGTCGCCAGGGAGGGCCCCCCGAAATGTTCCAACTCGTATTGTTGCGACATGGCGAAAGCCTCTGGAATTTAGAAAACCGGTTCACCGGATGGACCGACGTGGACCTGACCGCCAAAGGGATCGCCGAGGCCCGGGAGGCCGCAAGGCTCCTGTCGGCCGAGGGCTTCACCTTTGACGTGGCCTACACCTCGGTGCTCAAGCGGGCCATCCGGACCCTGTGGATCGTGATGGACGCCATGGACCTGATGTGGATCCCGGTGATCCGCCACTGGCGCCTGAACGAGCGCCACTACGGGGCGCTCCAGGGGCTCAACAAGGCCGAGACCGCCGCCCGCCACGGCGAGGAGCAGGTGCACATCTGGCGCCGCAGCTACGACATCCCCCCGCCGCCGTTGGAGCCCGGGGATGAGCGCCACCCCGGCCGGGACCCCCGCTACCGCGATCTGGAGCCCGGGGAAATTCCCTGCAGCGAGTCCCTCAAGGACACCGTCGGACGCTTCATGCCCTACTTCCAGCAGGAGATCGCGCCGTCCGTCCGCCAGGGCCGCCGGGTGCTGATCGCCGCCCACGGCAACTCACTGCGGGCGTTGGTCAAACACCTGGACGGACTTTCCGATGAGGCGGTCACCACCCTCAACATTCCCACCGGGGTGCCTCTGGTTTACCAACTGGACGATGCCCTCAAGACCATCGGCAGCCGCTACCTGGGCGACCAGGCGGCCGTTTCCGCCGCCATCCGGGCCGTGGCCGAGCAGGCCAAAAAACAAACCTGAGCGCGTCGTCGGCGCGACGCAAGGAGGCTGTCATGCTGGCCAAAATACTCATCAAACGGCGGTTCAAAAAAGGGACCCACAAGGAGGTCCTGGCGCTTCTGAACGAGTTTCGGGCGGGGGCCATGAACCAGCCGGGCTACATCACCGGCGAGACCCTGGTGAGCAGCCGCGACCCCCAGAGCCTGCTGGTGATCGGCACCTGGCAGGACATGAACTCCTGGCATCGCTGGAAGGAGAATCGGGCCCGCCGGACCTTCGAGGCCATGATGGAAATCTACCAGGAGGGGCCGACCCAGTACGAGGAATACTTTCTGGGGGTTCCCGGCGAGCAGGGGGGCGATGCGTGAGGACTCTCCGCCCCTCGCCCAAGGGCGCACCGCGGCCATGATCGTCGACACCCACGCCCATCTCTGCGACCCGGTCTTCGACGGCGACCGGGCCGCCGTTCTGGAGCGCGCCCGCGCGGCGGGGGTCACCGCGGTGGTGGCGGTATCCGAGACCCTGGCCGACGCCCGGCGCACCCTGGATCTGGCCGAGCAGTTTCCGGAGATCAAGCCGGCCGCGGGGCTCTACCCGGCCCACCTGGACCTGGAAGCGGCGGCGGCCATGGTGGCCCTGATCCGGCGGGAATGCCACCGCCTGGCGGCCATCGGCGAGGTCGGGCTGGACTACCGCTTGGCGGCGGATGGGGAGGCAAGGGCGCGCCAGCGGGAGATCTTCGCCATCTTCATCGCCCTCGGCCGCGAGCTGGACCTGCCGCTCAACGTGCACTCGCGCTCCGCCGGGCGCCAGGCGGTGGAGCTGCTGCTGGCAAGCGGCGCAGCCAGGGTCCAGCTGCACGCCTTTGACGGCAAGGCCGGCGCCGCCCTGCCGGCGGCTGCGGCCGGCTATTTTTTCTCGATTCCGCCTTCGGTGGTGCGCTCGCGCCAGAAGCAGAAGCTGGTCCGGCGTCTGCCCCTGGACTGCCTGCTGGTGGAAACCGACAGCCCGGTGCTGGGGCCTGACCCGGGCCTGCGCAACGAACCGGCCAACGCTGCAGGGGTGATCGCCGCCCTGGCGGAGCTCAAGCAGGTGTCGGCCGCCGAGCTGCGCGCGGCGCTCTACGCCAATACCCGCCGGCTCTACGGGCAGCGGGTCGCCCCGTGAGCCGGCCGGCGCTGTGGAAGGCGACCTTATGAGCCTCGCGCAGATCGCCCGACAGTTGATCAAAGACCTCCAAGGCCTGCGCTTCGGGCCGCCGGTGAGCCATGTTTATAACCCGCTGATCTACGCCGGCGAGGCCTACGACCGCTATCTGGGGCTCTACGGCCAAGCCCCCAAGGAGGTCCTGCTGCTGGGCATGAATCCCGGCCCCTGGGGAATGGCCCAGACCGGCGTGCCCTTCGGCGAGGTTCGCCTGGTGCGGGACTGGTTGAAGATCGCGGCCCCCATCGGGTCGCCGGCCGCAACCCACCCCAAGCGGCCGGTGACGGGCTTTGCCTGCCCCCGCAGCGAGGTCAGCGGCGCCCGTTTCTGGGGTTGGGCGCGGGAGACCTTCCAGACGCCGGAGCGGTTCTTCGCGCGCTTTTTCGTGGCCAACTACTGCCCCCTGCTTTTTATCGAGGCCGGCGGGCGCAATCGCACGCCGGACCGCCTTC
>JASFIY010000426.1:0-3432 GCA_050122415.1 Desulfobacteraceae bacterium | reverse complement strand
GGGCCGATGAAACCCCGGTGTAGTCGGTCCCTTCGCACAGCACGAAGTCGCATTGACTTTCCAAGCGCTTGAATCGGGTGAGGATCTCGTTGAGGAGTTCATTGGACTGGCCCTTGGCGATCATCTCGCGCGCCTCCGCATGGGTGCAGCCGTAGGTGTCGGCATAGGACAACCTGGGATTGTAGCGGTTCAGGATCAGCTGAATGTCGTTGTCGCGCGGTTCGACGGCTTTGATCACGGGCCGGAAGAAACCGATATTGCCGATGCTCCGGGAAAGGGTTTCCATCACGCCGAGCACCAGCGTGATCTTCCCGCTCCCAGGCCCCGTCGCGGCGATGTAGAGGCTGTTGGCCATGATTTTTTCCTCCGCAGTAAGATGAACTACCCCGCCGCATGCAGCGGGGTATCTGGTATAAATGGTTTTTTCAATCGAATCGCCGCAAGCGGCGGGGAATGGAACCCCAAGGGATTCAATAGTGCTTTTTCACCGCAGTAGACCCCGAAGCCGGGGCATACGGGTGGATCGGCCTGGTCGGCACCACAGATCCAAAAGAGGCCCTCGAAGTGCCCACGGATTCACCCATCCGGACCATCCGCCTGCGGGGCCGACCAGGGGGGAGCTTTCTCGTGATCCCGGCGGCACCCAACCCTATTTGGGTTGCGCCTCGGCTTTCTTGGGCTTGGCTTTGGCCGGCCCTGCGTCCAGCAGCCGCACGATTTCCGCCATCCGACCCTTAACCTCGTCGCTGGGGGCTCCCGCGGCCGTCACGATTTCCTTGATCATGTCCACAAGGGCGCGCCGCTCGGCGTCGGTTTGCGGAGCGAGTTGGGGCAGGGCCGCAACCGCCGCACGCTCGTCAATGGCCAGAATGGCCCACTGCTCGCGCGCAACGCCCTTGAAATGCGCGAGCGTGATGTCGGGGTGGGCAGCCAGCAGCCGCTGCAGCACCTCGAACGAACGGGCATCCACCCGTTGCGCGCCCTTGGCGATGTAGATGAGGGCGCGGGCGGCCGCTTCGAGCGGGCCGCCTTCGGTCAACCGCTCCTTGAGCCGGACGACCTCGGCCTCGAGCGCTTTTTGGGCCCACGGGGAGTATCCCGGCTTCGGCCGAGGCGGACCAGCGCTGGCCGAAATCCCGTAAAGGGTCTGCACCAGCGGCGAGCCGAAGATCGCGTGAAACATCTGCTCCTGCATCTGGTCGCGGAGGTCGCCGAACATCTCCAGGCCCTGGGTCATGCTTTTGGAGAATTGTTCTTGCATCACCAGGAATGGATTGTCGGCGGATGGCACCTTGCGCTCGGCCAGGGCTTGCTCGGCCAGGTTCTCCACGCCCCTCATCAACGGGTTTTTATCGGAAAACATGGTGTACCACAGCCGCAGGGGATTCAGCTGCTGCAGCCAGCGCGCCGTCTGCGGCGTGGTCATCGCGCGGACCCAGGGTTGCAGGAAGGTGCGGTAGATACTCTCGTTGATGGCGGCCATGCGGGCCACGGTGGCGAATTCGCGCTCGTCCTCCAATGAGTTACCCCCCAGGGCGAGAATATCCTCGATGCCGCGCGCCTCGATGCGCACGTTGTAGCCGCCGACGACCAGGTCCGCGCCGGCATCATCCTCGGTCTTTTCGGTGATCACGATCTCGTAGAGGCCGGGTGCCATGCAGTCGATGAACTCCATCAGGTTGATAAACTCGGCATGCTCCTTGGCCGCTATCTTCGTGCCCACGAAAATGGCGAGATGACCCGAGGTTTCGTGAACGAGATACAGGATCGTCTGGCCGGCCTTGCGGATCTCATCGACGTCCCGATAGTTGTCGGGGATCCAGTCCAGGGCCTGCTGGGGCGGGGTGATGTTGTCTTTCTTGGAGCAGAAGCAGATGATCGGCGATTTGATGTCTCGAAGATCGAGCCGTTTCCCATCCTGGGTGATGATCTGGGCCGTGGAGAACTTGTTGCCGATGAACAGGTTCTCCAGCATCCACTGCATCTCCTCACCCCGCAGGTTGATGAAGTCCCCCCACCATTTTTCAAAGCCGAGATAGCGGTTCTCCTCCTTGTCCGGGGCCTTCCAGACGTTGTACTGTTTGGTCCAGATTGTGTTGGCCGGATTCAGATTGTCGAAATTGGCAACCAGCCAGGACCCGTCGAAAATCCCGTTGCCCAAATCGCTGGTCAACGTGGCCAGCCAGCTGCCGCCCAGCAGACCGCCCGCGTAGCGCATGGGGTTCGCGCCGTGCACCCCGGCCCAGAAGGAAAGGGGCGCTCCGGCGATCAGCACGAGGCCGACCAGATCGGGCCGCATGCAGGCGGCGAGCATCGCGTGCCAGCCCGCCTGGCAGTTGCCGATGATAAACGGCTTGCCTTGCGCTTCGGGATGGAGCTCGATCACCTTCTCGAAAAAGACGGTGTGGGCGTGTGCGATGTCCTCGATGGTCTGGCCTTCCATGGGGTCGGCCGTAAAGCCGATGAAATAGACCGGGTGCCCGGCCTTGAACGCATCGCCGATTTCGCTGACAGGCTTGAAGCCGCCGATGCCCGGCCCCTGGCCGGCACGCGGATCGATCACGATCACGGGCCGCTTGCTTTCGTCGATTTCGCTACCCTCGGGCGGGATGACGCGCACCAAACCAAAATTGACGGGTCGCGGCAGGGTGCTGCCGCGCAGCACAAACTCGAAATCGTAGATCAGAACCGCATTGATCGGCCGTGAGGTCATGTCCGCCGACTGGTTGCCGCTTTTGCGCAGGGTGTCCAGGAAGATGATCGACCGTTGCCAGTAGTCCTGCGCGTATTCAACGAGCGGCCCCCATCCGGTTTTGCCCAAAGCGTCGGGCAGCGACCATGGGGAAGACAATGACGGTTTCGGTTCTTGGGAAGGTGTTTTGGTTGCCATTGCAATTACCTCACTTTTTTAGATGTAATGGAAACGATCGTATTTTGGGAATCGATCATTTGTTTTGCTGGGGTTTCCGACCGCCAGCATGTTTCAGGCCGCAATTAGCGGCGGCACCGCTTCATCTCTGAGGGCGTAACTCCGTGCGGTAACGCTGCGCGCAGGCCACATAGTCCCGTGCATTGGCCTCGAGCCAGTCCACCTCCGCGTCGGTCACCTCGCGCACCACCTTGCCCGGCACACCTTCCACGACGGAACGCTCGGGGAACCGTTTGTTCTCGGTAATGAGCGCCTGGGCACCCACGATGCAGTGCCGACCGATGACCGCGTCGTTGAGGATCGTGGCGCCGATGCCGATGAGCGCGCCGTCGCCGACCCGGCAGCCGTGCAGCATCGCCCGGTGACCGACCGTCACGCGGTCCCCGATCGTCAGGGGATGCCCCGGATCGACGTGCAGGATCGATTCGTCCTGGATGTTGGTCGCCGCGCCGATGGTGATCCGGTCTTCGTCGGCCCGCAGCACCGCGCCCCACCAGACACTG
>JASFIY010000425.1:0-3438 GCA_050122415.1 Desulfobacteraceae bacterium | reverse complement strand
CGATCTCCAGTAACGTGATGTCTTGGGTAGCATGGGCAAATTCCATGAGATCTGCCATGACACTCGAGGCCTCGTCCCATCGTCCGCTGGCCTGAAACGCCAACGCCAGGCCGACCAGGCAGCCGATCCGGTTCCGCCGCATGAGCAGATAGCCGCTCTCGGCGGCGGCCCTAAAATACTGGATGGCCGCATCGAACTGACATCGCTGGAATTGGATATAGCCCAAAGCGAAGGAGCTCAAGGTGAGATAGGCCAGGAATTTTTTGTCGATGGCCGCAGCGCGCATTTGGTGCGCCACCGTTTCCGCCGCGGAAAGATCTCCCGCGATCAGGTACACCCATAAAAGCCCCCTGATCGCGCGCAGTTGGATCTCGAAAGGCACGCCTGGGTCGTCCAGCAGGCCCGCCAGGCGTGTAACGACGGATTTCTGCTGTCCAATCATTTGGCCGGCCAATCCATAGAGGATCAGGGCCATACCCCTGACGGTGTGATTCGTCGCGGGAATGCGCTCCAGGGCCGCCTCGATCGACTTCAGGCTGAGGTGTCCTTCCCCCCGGGCAAGGTGAAATGTCCCTCGGAACAAATCGATCTCGCCCCGAATCGGCTCCGCCGCCGCGCTGTCGACCAACAGAGATTCGGCACGATCCAAGATCGCCGGAAGCAAATGGAACCGGGATTGGTAGAAGAGCAGTTGGGCCTTGGCCAGCAGCAGCTCCGGGTGTCCGTCGACAAAGGTATCCGGAAAGCGTTCAAGCCAAGCCTTCAGAACGACCCCACCGCCCAGTTCATAGAGGCTATGACGTTGCCGAGCGACCAGTTGCGCCGCTTTGGAGGCATTTCCGGCTTTCAGTGCATGATGGATCGCTTCGTCGAACATGCCGTTGTGGGCGAACCAGTCGCTGGCGCGCTCGTGGAGCATCGCGATGTGTTCTGGCGGTCGATGACGTCGCAATTGGTTGTGCAGCAGCTGCTGAAAAAGGTGGTGATAGCGAAACCAGCGGTTTTCGCTATCCAGGTCGATTATAAACAGGTTTTCCGCTTTCAGCAGCCGGAGGAATTCCCAGCCATTCAAGGCCCGCATCGCCCCGTCTTCCCAATCAGCGAGGGCATCGCAGAGGGGTGCACAGAACCTTTCCAAAATGGCGCTGTCCATCAACCGCCGACGTGCCTCCAGGGGCTGGTTGGCCAGCACCTCTTCGAAGAGATACTCCAGGACGTATTGCACACTGTCCGGCAGGTCGTCCGGTAGGTCGCCGTGTCCCCGGCGACGCAGGGCCATGGCCGCCAGGCGCAGGCCGGTGCACCAGCCTTCGGTCTTCTCGGTCCAGGAGGCGGCGATGGACATGTCCACCTCCTTCCCAAGCTCCTGATTGAGAAAACGGGCGGTCTCCTCGGGCGTGAATCGCAGATCGGCGGTGCGAATCTCGGTAATCAGGTTTTGGGCCCGCATGGCGCTGATGGGCAAAAAGGGATCCCGGCGGCCGATCAAAACCAGACGCATGTGGGCCGGAGGATGTTGCAGCAGGTCGTTGAGCAGTTCAAAAATGGATCGATGACTGATATGGTGAACATCATCCAGCACCAGGATGTAATCCTCCCCGATCCGATCAAGCTCGTTGATCAGACTGGTGCTCAGCTCCTTGATGGGCGGCATGTCGAGATGGTTCACCATGGTGGTGGTTCGCCGGACGGCGTCGGGGAAAATAGTCGCAACAGCGGCCAGAAAATAGGCCAGAAACCGGCGGGGCGTGTCGTCTTCTTTCTCCAGGGATAGCCAGGCGCCCGGTCCGCCCAGATGCTCCAACCAACAGCTCACCAGGATGGACTTGCCATATCCGGCCGGGGCCGATACGAGCATCAAGGGCTTCTGCCGCCCGCTGTCCATTTTTGCGAATACCTGCTTGCGATGGGTGTGGTTTTGCGGAACCTGCGGGCGATGGAGTTTGGTCCGGATCAGGCTTTGCTGCACAGGCCCGACCGCACCCGGAGCGACCATGAGCCCGGTCGAAGCCTTCCGCTGGTCCTGCCCCTCCCCGTCGAGGTATCCGGTAACGACTTTGCCTGTGATCGCCGTGCTCAGAAACACCTCGCCGCGCATCACGGTGCGGATCGCCGCCGTGAGTTCCTCGGGAGCGCTTTCCTTCAGGAGGTAGCCGCCCGCTCCGGCCTTGAACATGTCTTTGATGAACTGCCCGCTGGAATGCACGGAAAGGGCCACCACCCGGGTTGCGGGAAATTCCCGGGTGATCTGCCGGGTGGCCTCGATCCCATTGAGACCGGGCATGCTGATATCCATCACCAGCACGTCCGGAGGCCGTTCCCGGACCTTCTCGACGGCCTCCCGTCCGTCACCGGCCTCACCCACCACCCGCATGTCCGGCTCCTGTTCCAGCAGGGCGCGCAGACCTGTGCGGACGATGGGGTGATCGTCGGCGAGAACGACGGATATTTGGTTTGGAGAAGACGGCATTGAAAAATATATGTTTTGGGCTCAGAGGTTCAAGGTTTTGAATTTAACATATAGATTGTTATTCCACCAACCTCGAGCCTGGAACCTGATTTTCCTACGCGGCCCTGGAACCTTTATCCGCTATCGGCAGCCGCAACACCGCCCGGCAGCCTTTGCCCAGGGACGATTCGATCTCCAGACGGCCGCCCATGTCCGTCATGCCTTCCTCTATGCTGAAGAGGCCGAAATGCCCAGACCGGCCGCCCCTATCAGAAAAGGCGGTCGCGTCAAAACCGACGCCATTATCCTGGACGGTTATGAGAATTTCGTTAGCGGTGGTTTCTACTTCCACGGTGACGGTGTCGGCCTTGGCGTGCTTGATGACGTTGTTGAGGAGTTCCCGCGTATGGCGGAAGAGCAGTGCCGCCTCATCGTCGGTGATGGGGTGCGCTTCGGTCCATTCTGTATGGTCGACCAGTTCGGCGGCGATCCCGTGCGGGGGCATCTTTTCGTTCAGCCAATCCGTGATGGCGGCCTGCAATCCCAGTTCCTTGATAGCGGGCGTGCTCAAATCGAAGATCAGGTGCCGGGTTTGCTGGGAGGCCTCGAGCAGGGTGCGGGAAATCCCCTCCAAGAGTAGGGCGCTGGCCTCATCGGAGCTGCTCTTTTGGGCGGAGGCCAGCTGAATACGGGCGATCGCCAGAGACTGACCCACATGGTCGTGCAGTTCCGTGGCCACCCGTCGGCGCTCTCTTTCCTCGGACATGGTGAGTTGGGCGGCCAACGCCTTGAGCCGCTGCTGATAGATGCCGATCCGTCGTTCTTGTTTCCTGCGCTCGGAGATATCCCGAATGATGCCGGTGACGTTGATGATTCGCCCTTGATCCTCGAAAGACGACATCGTGATTTCAGCCGGAAAGATCTCCCCGTTCTTCTTTCGTAACATCATGACCGTGACGATGTCGGCCTTGTTCGTTCTTATGGATGCC
>JASFIY010000424.1:0-3445 GCA_050122415.1 Desulfobacteraceae bacterium | reverse complement strand
ACCTGGATCTTCTTGTCCCCGGCGGCCAGCAGAATGATATCGAACTCGGTCTTTTCCTCTTCGGCCGCGGCAGCACCGGCGCCTTCAACCGGCGCAGCGGCCATCATGGCCACCGGCGCGGCCGCCGAGACGCCGAACTTGTCTTCGAGTTCCTTGACCATTTCGGAGAGCTCCAGAACGGTCATGTTGGCAATAAAATCGATCACGTCTTGTCTTGTAATCTCCGCCATTTTTATCGTTTCCTCCAGTTTCTTTTAATTTCGGGCAGCTAGGCCGCTTCTTTTTGTTCCCGAATGGCCCGCAGGACATTCACCAGGCGGGTGGGCACATCGTTCAAGGCGCGCACCAACGCCGTCGGCACCCCATTCATGGCCGAAAGCACCTGTGCCAGCAAGACTTCCCGGGACGGCAGGGAAGACAGGGCCTTGATCCCCGTCACGTCAAGCGGCTTGCCCCCCATTGCGCCGAATTTGATTTCGAATTTCTTGTTTTCATCGGCGAATTTGGTGAGGATTTTGGCCGGCCCGACCGGGTCAGCGTAACTCAGGGCGATGGCGCTGGGGCCCTTGAATCGATCTTTGATCACCGCGACGTCGGTGCCGTCGGCTGCGATGGACAGCAGCGTGTTCTTGACAACCTGGAACTCCACGTCTTCCTCGCGGAGTTTCCGCCGCAGGTCGTTGATCGCGGCCACATCCAGGCCCTTGTAGTCGGTGACGATCACCACCTTGGAGCGCGCGAACTTGTCCCGGATCTCCTCAACGATCTGTTTTTTCTGCTCGATTTTCAAAGTAGTGTAAACACCTCCCTTCCGTTTTCTGCAAAAAACCGGAGGCAATGCACGGGAAACATCTTCTGCCTCGGTAGGCCGGTGGAACCGATTAAACACCTGCTGGTGAACCTACGGTCTTTGACAGGTTTTTTGGTAGCTGAGTTAAATGGCTGCAGGTCAGACAATCTGTCGGCATGCACCGCATAAACTGTGTTGGCGCCAATGGCGGCGCGGCGGCCCATGGAGCCGCGAACACCGATTTGTGGAAGCTACTTGATCAGATCTTTAACGAACCCCGAATCGATTTTGATGCCGGGACCCATGGTGGTCGACACCGCGATGGTCTTCAAATACGTGCCTTTGGCCGAGGCCGGTTTGATCCGCACGATGGTTTCCAGAAAGGCCGCCAAATTTTCCAGGATCTTCTGAACCCCAAAGGAAACCTTGCCCATGGGGGCGTGAACGATGCCGGCCTTTTCCACCCGAAAATCGATTTTACCGGCCTTGAGCTCGTTCACGGCCTTGCCGACATCGAACGTCACGGTGCCGGTCTTGGCATTGGGCATCAACCCGCGTGGCCCCAGCAGCCGGCCGATTTTTCCGACGGCGCCCATCATGTCGGGGGTCGCCACGGCCTTGTCGAAATCGAGCCAGCCCGCTTTGATTTTTTCAATCAAATCGTCGTTGCCCACATGGTCGGCGCCCGCATCAGCGGCTTCTTTCTCTTTCTCGCCCTTGGCAAACACCAGCACCCTGACCTCCTTGCCCAAACCGTTGGGCAAAACAACCGTGCCGCGCACCATCTGGTCGGCGTGGCGGGGGTCGACCCCCAGACGGACCGCGACATCGATGGTTTCGTCGAATTTGGCGTAGGAGGCGTCGATGGCCAACTGGACCGCTTCGGGGAAATCGTAACGTTTGCTGGCGTCGATCTTGGCCCTGTTGTTCGAATATTTCTTACCGCGCTTCGGCATTTTATCTAACTCGCTCCTTTTTTTCAAACGATCTCGATTCCCATGCTTCTCGCCGTTCCAGCAACGATCTTGCAGGCCGCCTCCAAGTCATAGGCATTGAGATCCACCATTTTCTGCTGGGCGATTTCCTCCACCTGCTGGCGGGTCACCTTGGCTATCTTGGTCTTTTTGGGGTCCCCTGAGCCCTTGGCGATTTTCGCCGCTTTTTTCAGCAGCACCGAAGCCGGCGGGGTCTTGGTGATGAAGGTGAAACTGCGATCCTGAAATACGGTGATCACCACGGGGATGATCATGCCTTCGTCGTTTGCCGTGCGCGCGTTGAAGGCCTTGCAAAAGTCCATGATGTTGACGCCATGCTGCCCAAGCGCGGGGCCGATCGGTGGGGATGGGTTGGCCTTCCCGGCAGTCACCTGCAGCTTGATCTGAGCCATTACCTTTTTTGCCATTTTTTCCTAACTCCTGCGCAGGGAAGGTACGGGCACCTCAACCCTACAACTTGGTGACTTGAACGAATTCCAGTTCTACCGGCGTAGAACGTCCAAAAATGCTGACCAGAACTTTTATCTTGCCCTTTTCAGGGTTCACATCTTCAACGGTTCCGCTGAAGTTGTTGAAGGGGCCGTCGATCACCCGAATTTCATCCCCCGGCTCGAACAGGTACTTGGGCTGCGGCTTGAGCTTGCCGGCCTCCATGCGGTTGAGGATCTGCTCGGCTTCTTCGTCCGAAATCGGGGTCGGCTTCTTTCCCCCCAGAAATCCCGTGACTTTTGCCGTGTCATTGACGATGTGCCACGTTTCCTCGTCCAACTCCATGCGTACCAGGATGTAGCCGGGGTAAAATTTTCTCGAGGTGGTTTTACGCTTGCCCTTTACCAGCTCCACCACCTCTTCCGTCGGCAGGAGCACTTCTTTGAATTTTTCAGGGTGCGGCGACGTGGCGATGCGGTCTTCCAGGGCCTGCTTGACCTTGCCCTCGAAACCCGAATAAACATGAACGATGTACCATCTGAATGCCACTGTCTTTCCCCCGTCTATGGCAGGACCGCCCGGACTATGCTGGACAACCCCATATCGACGACCCCGAGAAACAATGAGACGATCATGACCACCACGATGACGACGACCGTGGAACCGATTGCCTGCTTGCGGGTCGGCCAGGTGACCTTCTTCAGCTCAACCTTCACTTCGCGCAGGAATTGGATCGATCTGTTGAGAATGTTCTTGTCTTGAGTGACAGCGGTGGTCTTGGCGCCAAATGAGAGTTTTTTAGGTGGCGCGGCCGGCCGTTTGACTTCCAGTGCCGAATCAGCGAAAAGCGACGCCTTGGAGGCCGACGTCTCGGTCTTTGCAGCCGAGGTTTCAGTCGAATTCGCCTGTTCCTGCTGTTCCGGCTTCTTTTTTACCGCTGGTTTTTTCCGCTGTAGCCGTCCCATTCGGTTCCTATCACACCATTTCTGGGGCCAATAAAAAAGGGTGGCAGGCCAGGAGGGATTCGAACCCCCAACACCCGGATTTGGAGTCCGATGCTCTACCATTCGAGCTACTGGCCTGTATCACCTTTCCGCCAAGCCGCCCCTGGGGGCGCAGGCGGCCGATGCCGATCAGCTCGGCGCCGGCGCTACTTGGTTTCCTTATGCAGGGTATGCTGTTTGCAGAACCTGCAGTACTTCTTGAACTCAAGCTTGTCCGGAGTGGTCCG
>JASFIY010000423.1:0-3469 GCA_050122415.1 Desulfobacteraceae bacterium | reverse complement strand
GGATCCCCAAGCGGATGATCGGGTCGGGCAAAAGCGCCCGCTCGGCCAGGACCATGGCGGCTTTCATGGGTTCCTCCGGGTCAAGAGGGTCACCAGCGGCTCCCCGGGTGGCAGGCGAAAGAGCTGGATCAACACGTAGACCGCCATCGCGATGTTGCCCAGACACATGATCAGCACGAACCAGGCGGCGCGTGCGCCGGGCCGCGGCTCTTTGTAGAAAACCCAGACATAGAAGGTCAGGAAGCCGAAATAGGCATCCAGCAAGGTGGCCCGGAACCACAAATCCGGCCACAGGTTGCGGGCGGCCGGCACGATCCCCTGCTGCAGGCTGGCGGCGGTGGTGATAACCAGCATCCCCAGCAGAATAAGCCCAAAGAGCAGTTTCAGAGCGGTTCGCATACGACAGGTCTCCTTAAACGAGGGTCTAATCGCGGGGCTTTGGTCGCGGCAAGAAATAATTCCACAATATGGCGAAGGATTTTGGTTCGCCATCAAGGCACATTCGTCGGCGCATATCGAGATATGGGCCGGCGGATGTAACGCAGAGGGCGGGCCAAAAGACCAGTAAGATGTGGAATTATTTCTTGCCGAGGCCCTTACGCCCGTCAGCAGTGGCGCGACGAGGCCGGCCGAGTCGCGTGGCCTGGCGGCGGGATTTGAAAGCCGCCGCAGCCGGCTTTCGCCGCCTCCGGCCCCGCTCGAAGATCAGCCCCCGGCGGTGGCCCAAATGGACGGCCAGCGGCGGTCGCCGCCGCGCTGGAGATGGGTCCGGACCAATTCCCGGGCCGCCGCCGTGCCCAAGCGGCGAATGACGGGAAAAAGCGCCTGGCAGTCCTTCAGGGACAGCCGCTGCACCACCTGGATGGTGGCCACCTCGTCACGGGTGTGGGGGAATTCACCGATGCCCGCCGGCATCTCCTCCTTGGTCAGCAGCTTGTTGTAAACCAGGCTGCGGGCGGCCAAAAGGTCCAGCCGGGGATCGCGGCTTGCGGGATGGTAGAGGTAGCGCAGCGTGAGGCAGTCCCCGGGTCCCGCCAGCCGCCCGCGACCGGTCAGCCGGCGCACCACCGGCGCCGAGAGGTAGCGCACGCGCAGCCGACCGCGGCCGGCCAGGGCGGTGCGCAACGCCCCCCAGAGGCCATGGTGAATCTCGCCGGCCTCGATGTAGACCCGCGCATACCCCGCCATCCCGGAGACCAGAGCATCGGCCCGCAGATCGTCCCGCAGCCGGAAGCGGGCCGCGTCCACCGCGGCAAATGCCTTGACCGCCGCCAGGGAGGCCTCGAACGACCCCGTCATGACGGTCCGATAATAGACCAGCAACGCGGCGGTGGCCGCCTTCTCGGCGGCGTAGACGCGGGAGGCCACCGACCCGGGGGGCAGCTCGGAGGGTCGACCGCCGTCGGCAAAAAAATCATGGATCCCCACCAGGGCTTCCAGGAAGGGCTCCACCTGAAAAATCGGTATCCCGCGCCGTGACAGCGCCTGGAGCAGGTCGCAGGTCCGACGGCCAAACTCCGGGTATTCGGTTTCGCTTTCCATCAGGTACTCGGCCACCGCCAGCTTACCGCGCAGCATGGCGGCAAAACCACGGGTGGGCGGCTCCTCCAGGAAGATAGCGTCGTGGGCCGCCATCAGATCGGCGGCCAGGGGCAGAATTTCAGGGCGGTGAATCGAAAAGGCCAGGGTGACCGACAGCCCCGCATCCCCACCCGCTTTCGCCTCCGGTTGGCCGCAGGGCCCTTTTGGCGCAACCTTTACATTCCGCCGGGTCGTCTTAGATTGGATTCTGGCATTTTTCATCTCAGCCCAAGGAGCCTTTTCATGCTGCTCACGACCGAAGACACCCTCGCCGCGGTGGAGTTCCACTTTCGCTGGCAAAGCCCCGAGGGCGTCCACACCGAATGTTATTATGCCGATCGCATCAATTTCTGGCGGGACCTGTTCCCGGCCGAACTGCTGCGCGCCCTGCTGGGCAAGGCCAGCGGCGAACGCTTCAGCGTGGCCTTTGCGGCCGGCACCCTGACGCCTCCCTACGCCACCGGGCAACTGCAGTCGCTCAAACGCTCGCAGGTCAACGCACGCATGCTGGAGGACCTCAATATCACCCTGCGACGCGGGCGGTTTTACCCCAAAGGCATCCTGCAAGACCTGCCGGGTGTTTTCAGCGGCAACAGGGAGCCGTTCCGCTGCGCGGATCTCAGCTCCGGCCACCTGCAGGCCGACTTCAACCACTGCCTCGCAGCGGCCGATCTGCTGGTGGAAGGGGTGGTGCGCGAGGTCAGACCCAAGCACGGCGAACTGGGGGGTACCAGCAATGACTGGATCGAAACCGCCCTCAAAGGGCCGGGCATGCAGGTCCGCTGGCAGGGCCAACCCACCGATTTTTTCTCGGGCAACCCGTTTGCACGCGAAGACCAAAGCGATGATCTGATCTTCTACGCCAAGCCGCGCCTGGTGGATCACATCGACCGCCGGGCGATCGCCGTGGTCACCGAACTCTACGAAAAGCTGCTGGCGCCCGGCGACCGGGTGCTGGACCTGATGACCAGCTGGAAATCACATTTTCCGGAGGGGCTCAGATTGGGCAAAGTCACCGGCCTGGGTCTGAATGCGGCCGAGATGGACGCCAACCCCCGGCTGGACGAGCGCCTGGTGCACGACCTGAACCAGGACCCGCGGCTGCCGTTTGCCGACGGCAGCTTCGATGCCGTGGTCTGCACGGTGTCGGTGGAGTATCTGGTCCAGCCGTTTGCGGTTTTCCGCGAGGCGGCGCGGGTGTTGCGCCCGGGGGGACGGTTTGTCACGACCTTTTCCAACCGCTGGTTCCCGCCCAAGGCCATCCATCTCTGGCAGGAGACCCACGAGTTCGAGCGCATGGGAATCATACTGGCGTATTTTCAGGCGACCGGGGCCTTCGACCATCTGGAAACCTTTTCCATGCGCGGCCTGCCGAGACCCGCGGACGATAAATACGCCGCTCAGCTGCTCTATTCGGACCCGATCTACGCGGTGTGGGGGCAGCGCCGCCAGGAATAAAGTCCCCCACGGCACCAATGGCCCTTGCAGGCTGCAGCAGCAGCGGTCACTCCTTGATCTTGATATTCCCCGAGTAGCGCTTGACGGTGGCGTCGTCCACGCAGTTTTCGAGCTCCTCGTCGCTGGCCTGGTTGGGCTTCTTGAGGGCGTCCAGCGGGCAGATGAAATCGTTTCCGGCGCCGTCCTTGACGCGCACGTATACGCGGTCCTGGGGCTCAGTGGCCATGACAAACCTCCTTGCAGTGGAAAGTCCGAGATGGGGGCCGATGCCGGCGGCAGTCGGCCCCGGGCTGCAAACGAACACCCTCATTATAAGCCCCGCTGGGAGCTTGGCAAGCTGAATTCGACCGCAGCGCTTCCGGGGGCGTCGTTTGGGATTTGAAATTTGGGCCGGATCCGGCTACAGTGGATGCATCATCGTCTCCAAATT
>JASFIY010000422.1:0-3469 GCA_050122415.1 Desulfobacteraceae bacterium | reverse complement strand
CTCTTATCTGGCCAGCCAGGAAGAAAAATTCTTTGAGCGCAACGCAATCATCATGGTTTTCCGACAATACTGTGACATCAACTCCAAGAGCAAGAGATTTCGAGAAAGGTCATCCATATTTAATTTTGTGAAGAAAATCCAGGAGCTTTTTGTCGACAAGGAACACATCACGTTGATGCATCGACATGATATTGCCAAATATGCGTTTTACATCGTCCGCTGCGATGGCGAATACATGGAGAAAATCGACAGTGTCGCCTACCTCGACAAGAAAGACCGTCACGCCCTGTTGCCAAAAGCTACCCGTACCGACCTTCACCTCGACTTCCTGCCCTTCTACGACTATGCCCCGTCGATGAAAGATGCCCAAAACATTGGCAACGGCATCCGTTTTTTGAACCGCTATCTGTGCAGCCAGATATTCCTGGATCCCAACAAGTGGCATGCGAAACTTTTCGATTTCATCAAGCTCCATCAACACAACGGGCAACAGTTGTTGGTGAACGGGGCCTTGATCGAGGATTTCGCGGAATTTTTCACCGCGCTGGAAAAGATGCTCAAATGGCTCAAAGCTCGCAATCCCAAATCCGCTTACGCCAGCGTGGCCCCGAAAATGAAGCGTGAGGGGTTTGAACCCGGCTGGGGCAATTCCGTAGGCCGCATCATTGAAAGCATGCAGCTGTTGATCGATCTGATCAATGAACCCAATGCCACCCTGCTTGGAAAGTTCATCTCGCGGGTTCCGATGCCGTTGATCGCCAAAGTGGCCATCATCTCCCCCCACGGATGGTTTGGGCAATCCGATGTGTTGGGCAAGCCGGATACCGGCGGCCAAGTGATCTACATTCTGGACCAGGTAAGAGCGCTGGAAAAACACCTCAAGGAAGAAATTGAACTTTCGGGTCTGGACATCCAGCCCAAGATCATCGTCTTGACCCGGCTGATTCCCGAAGCCGAGGACACCACCTGCGATCAGAGGCTGGAAAAGATATTCCAAACCGAAAACGGTTGGATCCTGCGAATTCCTTTCAAGGATACCAGCGGCAATATTTTGCAGAAATGGGTTTCGCGATTCAAGGTCTGGCCGTATCTGGAGACCTTTGCCGATGATGGCGCGACGGAGCTTGTCAGTCAATTTTCGGGGCGACCCGATTTGATTATCGGGAATTATTCGGATGGCAATCTGGTGGCCACCCTCCTTTCGGACAAGCTCGACGTGGTCCAGGGGGCCATTGCACACGCCCTCGAGAAAACCAAGTATCCCTTGTCCGATCTATATTGGCAGCGCCAGGAAGAAAACTACCATTTCTCCCTGCAGTTCACCGCCGACATGCTGACGATGAACAAAACCGATTTCATCATCACCAGCACTTTCCAGGAAATATTCGGCACCGAAGACACCATGGGTCAGTATGAATCCTATCAGTTCTTCACCATGCCGACCCTTTTTCAGGTGATTAACGGCATCAACCTCTACGCCCCCAAATTCAATGTGATCCGGCCGGGCGTGGATGAAAGCCTTTATTTTCCGTATTTCCTTGAAGAAAGCGAGATTGCCGGCAAATGCCAACTTTGGGAAAAAAGGCTCTTTCAGGACCGCAGCGACGATATCTACGGCGAGCTGCAGAACCCGGACAAACCCCCGATCTTCACCATGGCCCGCTTCGACAAGATCAAAAACATCACCGGGTTGATCGAAGCCTTTGGCCGCAGCCCCAAATTGCAGCAGAGCACCAACCTGATCTTTGCGGCGGGCACGATCCACCTGGAAGCGTCCCATGACCTCGAGGAGCAGCAGGAAATCCGCAAGGCCTATGAACTCATCGCCCGCTATAAACTTGACGGAAAAATCCGATGGCTGCCCAGCATCAACAAGCTGGACACCGGCGTGGTCTACCGCATCATCGCACGGCACAAGGGCATCTTCGTTCAGCCGGCCTTGTTTGAAGCCTTCGGTCTCACCATAATCGAGGCGATGGCCTCCGGGCTACCGACCTTTGGCCCCAAGTTCGGTGGCCCCCTTGAGATTATCGAATACGGTATCAGCGGATTTCTGCTCAACACCAGCAAGCCGGAACTGATCGCCCGAAGCCTTGAAAACTTCGTCTACCGCTGCGACCGAGATGAGACTTACTGGCTTAAGATCTCCCAAAACGGCATCCAAAGGGTCCAGGAGCATTTCACTTGGAAGCTTTACAGCGACACCCTTGTTTTCCTGGCCAAGCTCTACGGCTTCTGGCGCTACTCGGTATCCGGCGAAGGTCGGATCAAGTTGAACCGCTATTGCGATCTGATCTATCATTTTCTTTTAAAGGAGCGCGCCAAGCATCTCACCTGATTTTCACCGTAATGTTCCGGCTGCAAAAGGAGATGAAGCGGTAAAAAGTCGAAAACCAGACGGTTTCCAAAAAAATTCAATTTACGGCGCGCAAATCTCAGCGTCGTGAGGCGTACTGATGCACGCCGCAGCGACTTCGAGATGCAGCGCAACACGGAAATTGGGCTTTTTGCGGAACCGTCAAAGGAGACATGCTTATGCGTTCTGCGGAAACTGAACTGAAATCCCTGGCCTTGAACCTCGGCGCCGATCTGGTGGGGGTAACCTCGCGGGAAATACTCGCTGACGGGCCGCCCTCGGCCGATCCGCGATACCTTTTGCCATCAGCAAATTCGGTGATCTCCTTTGCGGTCTCCCTGGACAGGGATAGGGCCAAAGATTTCATCGGCAAAAAAAACTGGCGGCCGCACTGCGACAACCGAAAAACCATTGCGCAGACGCTCTATAAAATCGGCGATGGGCTTGTTGAAAAACTGCGATTGGAAGGCTTCCAAGCCGTCAACGTGGAGCTCAACAACAACTATCGACCCGAGAAAGCCGCTGCAGATGTGACCGAGATGACCGACTTTCATCCCGACTTTGCCCACCGCTATGGGGCCCTTGCAGCGGGAATCGGCCGATTGGGCTGGAGCGGCAATTTACTGACCAGAGAACACGGCGCGCTGGTGGAGCTTGGCAGCGTCCTGACCTCCGCCAATCTGACAACCGACTCGCCCATTCCGGACAAGGATCACCCCTGCGATAGATGCAAGATGTGCAGCCTGGTCTGCCCGGTGGAAATGATTCACCCCAGGGCATCGACCCGGGTTACAGTCGCCGGGGTTACCGAAACCATATCCCGCAAGCGCCCAAACACCTGCTGCTGGATCGGCTGCACAGGCTATGAGGGACTGGCGGCTTCCAGGTCTTGGTCCAACTGGAGTCCCTACCGCCTCGGACGCCTGCTGCCCAAGGATAAGCAAGCCATCGACCAGCTGTGCATCAGCCTTCAAAAGGCGGATCCCCAGATGCAGGCCGCCGATAACAGCTTTGACAACTATCGGCAGGCGATTTTCGATCCCGAGTGGTTCTATTACACCGTGTGCGGTTTCTGCCGCAGCGTCTGCGCGCCCCGGCGGGAAGAAAGGCTCG
>JASFIY010000421.1:0-3482 GCA_050122415.1 Desulfobacteraceae bacterium | reverse complement strand
GCTCCTGGGTGGCCGCCCGGCGCGCGTCAGCCTGGCCCGGTCGCTGTCTGCCGATGCTGGGCCTGTCCCGCGAGGCGCTCTTTCACCATCTTTTTCGGCAGTACCTCTTCGTGTCGCTGTTCAGGTCCCTGGCGCAGTCCATGGCCAGTGAAAACGCCGCCCGCCTGCGGGCCATGCAGGCAGCCGAGAAGAACATACTGGAGCTGGCCGAGGAGCTCGACCGGAAATTCCGCGATACCCGTCAGGGGCTGATCACCGCCGAGCTGCTGGACATCCTTGCGGGCTTCGAGGCTTTAGAGGCCTCGGAGGGCTGAACGCCGGTGAAAGGATTGACAAAGCAGTTCGAAGTTTTGCGACGAACCCTTCGCAATCCTTCTAAACGAAAGTCTTCCAGGGCGCCGGGGGGGCTTTGGGGGGATTCAACATCCAGTAAATCCGGTGATACGATCTTTTTCGGGGCGTGGCATTTTTTTTGCTCAGTCAGCAGTTGAGAGGAAAAAAATATCCGCCGCCCAACGACCCGCGGCGCTATGGCACCAGAAAACGGGATCATGAATCTTTTCGGCATACTCAGGCAGATGCGAATCCTGTTGATCGACGATGACGAGTGGATCCGGGATTCGCTCAGCATGTTCTTCGAGGCCGAAGGCTGCCGTCTGCTGGCGGTGGAAACCGCCGAGACGGCGATGGAGCGGCTCAACCACGACCGCTATGACATCATCATCGCCGACTACCGCCTGCCGGGAATGGACGGCCTGGAGTTCTTCCGCCGAATTCGCGGCATCGCCCCGGGCTGCATTAAGATTCTGATCACCGCCTACGGCAGCGAAGACGTGCAGGCCGAGGCAAGAATGATCGGCATCCAGGAAATGATCGCCAAGCCGTTCACCTCCCGGGTGATCGAAAAAACCCTGGCGCGGCTGCTGCAAGCCGGCCCCTGAAGAAGGGCCCGAAACGCTGCGCTGCTCCGGCCGCGGCAGCTTTTGCTCGTGATTGTCGTCCAGGGATCTGACGACCATTTCCAACAACCGCCGCCCAGAAAGGAGGATGAAAATGGATCTTCTGCCTTTAAAACCCTTCAGTGCCGAACTCAGCAATTTTCGCAAGGAGATGGACCGCCTCTGGAAACGCTTTTTCGGGGATGCACCCTTTGCCCCGGGCTTTCTGGAGGGCTGGGCGCCCACCGTGGATATCTCCGAAACCCCGAAGGAATTCGTCGTCAAGGCCGAACTGGCGGGCGTCGAACCCAAGGACGTGGAGGTCAGTCTCTCCGGCGACCTGCTGACCATCAAAGGGGAGAAGAAAAAGGAGGAGGAGGACAAGGACGCCGAGCATTACTTCGCAGAGCGCTACTGGGGGACTTTCCAGCGCTCCTTCAAGCTGCCCGCGCCGGTGCAGGAGGACAAGATCGAGGCGACCTTCAAGAAAGGCGTTCTCAAAATCCGGCTGCCCAAGGTGGCCGAGGCCCAGCACAAGAAGATCAAGATCCAGATCAAGTAAACCCCGGGCCGGGCGGCACCCCCACGTTTGTGACTGATCAAGTGATCCCGTCAGGCAAAAAACTTGAGCATCGAACATCAACGGCGGTTTTTTCTATGCTTCGCGCATCTCGAGAGAGGTGCCAAGGGGAGGGAACCCCAATGAAACGGACAAGGGTGGTGTGCCTGTCCCTGGTTTTATGCGCAGTTCTGGCAGGCGGGGCGCAGGCAGCCAGCTTTTTGAGTTTGGACTTTCGCGGCGGCAGCGAGGCCTATGGTGTATCCGCCGATGGCTCTGTTGCGGTGGGTTGGGGTATATGGGGTTACGACAGGGAGGCTTTTCGCTGGACCCAAAGCAGTGGGGCGGTTGATTTGGGCTTCCTTCCCGATACCCATGAGAGTATTGCCCTGAGTGTATCCGCCGATGGCGCCACCGTGGTTGGTTATGGGCGTTTGTCTGTTACTACGGAGGCCTTTCGCTGGACCCAAGGCGATGGCATGGTCGGCTTGGGCTTTTTGCCCGAGGGCAGTCTCGAGAGCTATGCCTATGATGTGTCTGCCGATGGCGCCATCTTGGTGGGGGGTTCTTCGACGGCCGAGGATGAAAAGTTTGAGGCCTTTCGCTGGACCCAAGGCGATGGCATGGTTGGCTTGGGCTATTTGCCTGGTCATTCCGAGAGCTGCGCCTTTGGTGTGTCTGCCGACGGCGCCATCGTTGTCGGTCGTTCCGAAACGGGCGAGGGGGTGGAGAATAGATCCGAGGCCTTCCGCTGGACCCCAAAGGAGGGGATGGTCGGCTTGGGCTTTCTGTCCCATGGCGATCTCAGAAGCGGGGCTAATGATGTGTCTGCCGACGGCGCCATCGTGGTTGGTTATAGCGTTTCGAGTTCTGGATATGCCGAGGCCTTTCGCTGGACCCAAAGTGCCGGGATGGTTGGCTTGGGCCATTTGGCCGGTTGCTCTGTGAGCGTTGCCTCGGCAGTGTCTGCCGATGGTTCCACGGTAGTCGGTAATAGCGGTTCGGGTGATCAAACCGAGGCTTTCATCTGGGATGAAAAAAATGGCATGAGAAATTTAAAAGACCTATTGATCGATGCTTGTGGTTTAGACTTGAACGGTTGGACTCTTGAGCGCGCCACGGGAATATCCTCCGATGGAAAAACAATCGTGGGAACCGGAAGCGCAAATGGATATGAACAGGGTTGGATTGCCAACCTTGAAAAGAAAGAGGATTTTCCTTGGGAATTGTTTATTCCGTTGTTCAAACGGAAACCCAAAATGTTTTAGGGTTAAATTCACCTCTAAAATCGCATGCTTTGAATTTTTGAAGTTCAACGATCGCCAGCCAGAGGAGGAACCGCAATGCTGCGCATCCGCAATATCCTGTTTCCGTGCGACCTGACGGAGAATTCCGGCAAAATTTTCTACTATGCGCTCTCCCTGATGGAAAAGTACGATAGCACCCTGATTCTGCTGCACGTGGTGGAGAACCTGCGCCAGTGGGGGGACCTTTACGTGCCAGCCACCGCGATTCAGCTGGACCAGAAAATCATCGAAAAGGAGGCCGCCCGGGCCCTGGAGGATTTCTACGCGAGTCACGTGCGCGGGGTCAGCGACGTCCGCCGGGAGGTGCTCTCCGGCGACCCGGTGGAGGTGATCCTCAATGTCATCGAAAACGAAGACGTGGATCTGGTGGTCCTGGGCACCCACGGCCGCAAGGGACTGGAGCACACGGTCTTCGGCAGCGTGGCGGAGAACGTGGTGCGCCGCTCGCCGGTGCCGGTGCTGACCATCAACCCCTACACCCTCAAACCCAGCCCCTAAAAACCCCGCTGGCGCCGCAGGCTTCGCCCCGGGCGGGCCGCCCGCCCGTGCAGTCTGAGCCTCGCCGACACCTCGGCCCCGACCCCCTTGCGTGCCGCCCAGCTGCGGCGCCGCAGGCGTTTTTCGATTTTGACGACCCCACGCCCGGTCTGCTATGAAACCCTTTCCCCGGCCGGCGGA
>JASFIY010000420.1:0-3483 GCA_050122415.1 Desulfobacteraceae bacterium | reverse complement strand
ACTATACCACACGGCGCCACACAGCAGGCCACCGAATACCGGAGCGATAAGCTTGGAAACCGCTAGCTGGGGCGTGTTGGCAGCAACGATACCAAGCGCCGTTGCCTGAATGACCAAGGTGCTGCCCCCCGGCAGACCCGGGATATAGATATTAGCCAGCCAGGCCGACCAGAAAATCACCAGGTAGCGAACAATACTCCCCAGGCGATCCAGATCCAGGAACAATGGACTCGACGATACGCGTGGCACCTTGGTCGCCTCGCCGGCAGGACCACTCCCGGTGATGTCCGCAACGACCGCGAACAGGCTGCGGGTCAGCTCTTCCAGGCGTACCATCCGGTTCCTGGTCACGATCACCGAGGCCCGTTCAAAATGTGAGAGCCTGCTGAGCGCAGCGCCCTCCAACGGCAGCGGTGCGGGTTGCGGCAAACTTTCCGGAGGCTGTCCCGCCAGCATGTCGGCAACCTGTGCCAGACGGCGATCGAGTTCGTCACCAAAATGATCGATTGCGGGCAGCAGCTGGCGCATATCCAGTGACTGCACTTCGGCGAAGCTTTCCCGCCAGCACTCCAGGGTCTTCATCAGCGTCGCCACCTGCTGCTGATATGATCGCCACTGGCCCGAGAGCTCCTGGACCGCGTAACTGTCGGTCTCGGCCGCGGCCAGCAACTGATCCAAGCGGGCCTTCTGTTGCACCTGCCGGGCACTCAGTTCTAGGATCTCGTCTGCGCCACTCGGTTGACCGACCAGGCGGAGGCCGGCACGAAAGTACTGGCGCTGTGTGGCGGCCAGCTCACCGGTAGCGGCTTTGAAGGCGTCATAACTGCTGGCCGGCCAGAGAAAGATGGCCACCATGGAGTAAACCAGGATACCCAGCCCGGTTTGCTGGGTACGCAGCATGGCAATCTGGAAAGCATTGGCCGCATCCCCGCCGCCGTCCATGCAGATAATCACGCAGACGAAGGCGCTGACATGCCAGAAATAAGCATTCCGGCTGCCACTCATCATGTAGGCACAAAAAGCGGTATAGATGGAAATGGTGGAAATGAAGGCCCAGCGATCCTGGGGAAACAGGGCGATCAAGGTCAACGCCACGACCATCCCCAGCAGCGTGCCGACCATCCGCATCGCCGCTTTGTTCAGCGATTGTCCGACCGACGCCAGGCTCACGAAGGCCACCGCGAATCCAGCCCAGAGGGGTTTGTCCCAGCCCATCGACAGGGAAATCCCGTAGGCGATCGTCATGGCCAGGGCCGTCTTGATGGATTCTTTGGCCTTTCGTGACAACGCCATGGAGTTCTCCAGCTATGCTGCCTCTATTTTCGGCAGTGCATTTTTAATTACGACCGCTTTAACCGTGCAGCGAGCGCAGCCACCAAGGGATTGGCGCTGAGGCCGTGGGCGACAACACTCAAGATGATGGTAACGACCACGGCCGTTGAGATGGTTTCCCCACCGGGCAGGTTTTCGTTGAGAACGATGACGGCGAAGACGATACTGGCCAGCCCGCGGGGCCCAAACCAGGCCATGAATAACTTCTCATCAGTCCGCAGCTTCATGCCGGTGAGCACCAGAAAAACAGGTATCATCCGGATGATGGTGAGACTGAGTAGGGCATAGATAAGCACCTGCCAGCTAAGAACGTCGATCGACCGGCCTACCACGGCTGCGCCGAACACGACCCAGGTGATCAACGCCAGGGTGTCGCCGGTTCCTTCGGCGGCAAGCAGCAGCTTGTGTTTGTGGTGGTTGCTCACAATTTTGCCGAACAGCATGCCGCCGACAAAGCAGGCGATAAATCCGCTGCCGCCGATCCACTGGGCCACAGCGAAGCAGGCCACCGACAGAGCCGGGACGGGCAGTTGCTGCCAGCTCTCGGTAACCCAGCCCCGGCCGCCAAAACGTTTCAGCAGGATCCATCCTAGCAGAGTTAGGCCGATGCCGACGCCCGCGCCGATGCCGATCTCCTCCGCCAGCAATGTCAAAGCGAGCTGCGACACACCGTCTTCGGCATTCGTTTGGGAGGCAAGGGCCAGAAACAGGAAGAGAATCGGCACGCATATGCCGTCGTTCAAGCCGCTTTCCACGTTTAGGCTTTCCCGGATGTTGGTCGGTACCGCTTCGTTCGTTACCACGGCTTTGCCAAGGGCCGCATCGGTCGGCGAGAGCATGGTGGCCAGGATGGCAACCTCCAGCAGGGTCAATCCGCCTAAAAGGACCATACCCGCACCGATTCCGAACAGAATGGTCAACGGCAGTCCGATCAGGAGCAGGCGCATGGGAATATGGGAAAAATGCTTGAGGGCGTCAAGGTTCGCATTGGCGGCATCCGCAAACAGCAAAACGGCCAGGGTCAACTCGGCCAGAAGGCTGAGCCCCTCGGTGCCAACGTCCATCGTCAGGAGATCAAGACCAAGGGGGCCGACCAGCAGACCAAAAGCTGTGAAAACCAATGCGCCGCTGACGGGCGTCTTCTCGAGTCCTGCGCTTGTCATGCTGTATAGAAAAATGAAGGTGCTCAGAATAGCAAGGTTTGCATACATTGCATTTCCTCTTTTCTCCCAGGGGAGGCTTTATCGATATCCAGTCCCTTCATGGGTTTCTACGATGGTGCCGTTGAGACATAGAAGATCCAATCCGTGACCATGGCTTTTCCTCTGAGTCAGACCAGTGCGCGAGCACCGGCACCCAAATAATCAGTAACAATCCTGGTCCAGAAGGCCAGGGTTTCTCTAGTGAACTAAAAGCAGTATCGCAGACCGATCATCACGAAATTCACCCCCGGGTTCTTGCTGTAAATCCCGGCATTGGACATGTGCCGGAACCGTGCCGTGACGTTGATCTGATCGAGAAGTTGATAATCCATACCAATGTAGGTGGTGAACTGGAACGCCTCACCAAAGTCTTCTCGGCTGTATTCGTAACGGCTCATCAGCGTCCCCTGACCCCCGATCCTGATATTGTTGGGGCTCTCACCAAATTCGAACACTAGCTCGAGCCCTAAAGAGCCAAGGAGACCGGTATCGCCGCCGCCATCCAGAACACTGGTCGTCGCCGTGAACCGTTTGGCAGCAAAGGCTTGGCAAGGGTAAATCTATTCACGAATGGCGAACACCAGCCTGGCAGCGCCAGTCACTGTTCTCTGGTGGTAAATCTTGCCCTAATCCGTAGGCAACCCCCACCGCCACGCCGGCCATGCCCACGACAGGGAAAATGGCAAAAGCGCTGTAATCCCAGAATAAGAGCTGCACCTCTGATGATGATTTGAATACGCTTATGGCGCTGGCATACACGTCGGTAAACGCCGATTTATAATTCATGCGAAATGCTTTTTCATTTTTCGGTTTACGTGAAGCGACATGTTTATTTGAGCATAAAAAACCTGGTCCTTTGGGCCAGGTCAGAGCCAGAGGCTCTGCCATAAAAATAAGATAGAATTCATTAGCTTGCGGTTAGTCCCCCTCTGGGGGACAGCAAGCCAAA
>JASFIY010000419.1:0-3485 GCA_050122415.1 Desulfobacteraceae bacterium | reverse complement strand
TGCAGAAGTGCACCACGAGCCGGTATGCGGCCGGGCGGAGGTCTGCCGGAACCCGTCGGCGCAAACCCGAACACCTGCCCGCGCGGGAGCACCGGGCGGACCGCCCCCTGGCTGGCTGACCAATAAAGTTAATTGAAATCAATTGGTTGGGGATGCTGAAAGCTGTGGCGATCGCCCATCCCCGAGCTTGACAATTTGCGCGAAAATGTTACTCTTCTTCGACTTGCATGTCAAGCAGCACGCCTGGCGTGGCTGCCCAAATCGTGGATTGGATTCAACTGCACGTTTCGCCCAACCACCGCCCATTCAGGAAAAGAGAATGACCGCCCACCAGAGCCTTTACCATGATGCCCATCTCCTGGTCGCCGCCATTCGCGTTCTCGAACATCAGCACCAGGCCCCGCCGACTCTCGAGGCCGTCTGCGGGAGCCTGTCCTACCCTCTCGAAAAAGGCAACCGCATCTGCCTTAAACTGCATGCAATGGGAGTTCTGCGCCTGGTGGAGGGCGGCTACGGCGCCAGGCTCTTCATCCAGGATCACCTGAAACTGGAGGACCTTCCCCGTGAAGCGGGAGGCCCGTCTCTGGAGGACGCCCTCGAGGATTTCCGCCGCACCCGCCTGGCAACCGACCGGTCTTTGGACGCCCTCAAGGCCGAGCAGCAGAAATTGAAGCAGGGGCGTGTTTCCGAGATCGAAAAAAAGCTGCGGGAGGAGCTGCGCAAAGGCAAACCCGAGAGCACCTGAGGCCCTCGCCCTGCGCCCATTGCGCGCGCCGGCCAACGGGTCCCGCGCTTGCCCGCCACACCGCAAAAAAGTGTCATCATCACTCACCTCTAAGGGTCGCGGCCATCGCGGATTTTACAAGATGTGGGGTTGTTTTTTTTGCGAGGCCTTGGATGCGCAGTGGATGCCATGCATAATGCCATGAGCAGTCGGGCCCAGCGCTTGCTGGTTGCCGGCCTCGGCCTGTTCGTCGCCCTGGGATTCGGCGGGTTTTCCGCCGCCCAGGGGACGCCTGTGGTTTACGTTGCGCCGATTCAGGGAACCATCGACTTGGGTCTCGCTCCTTTTGTCGACCGCGCGCTCAAGCAGGCCACCGAGGCCGGCGCGGCGGCGGTTGTCTTTGAGATCAACACCTTTGGCGGGCGAGTGGATGCCGCGGTCCTTATCCGCGACGCGTTGCTCAATGCCCGGGTTCGGACGGTTGCTTTTGTGAACAAGCGCGCCATCTCCGCCGGCGCCCTCATCGCTCTGGCGGCCGAGACGATCGTCATGACCGACGGCGCAACGATCGGGGCCGCCACCCCGGTAAGGATGGGAGAGCCCGGCGCCTCCCCTCAACCGGTGGAGGAGAAGACCGTCTCCTATGTACGAAAGGAATTCAGCGCCACAGCCGAGGCCCGCCAGCGGCCCGCGCTTATCGCCGAGGCGATGGTGGATGCGGCCGTCGAGATCCCCGGTCTCTCTGAAAAAGGCAAACTCCTGACCCTGACCACCGAAGAGGCCATCCAACATCAAGTTGCGGATCTGCGGACCCCGACCCTGGAGCGTTTACTGGATCGGCTGGACCTTGCGGGGGCTGAAGTGCGGCGGATGTCGCCCAATTGGGCGGAGGATTTGGTCCGCTTCCTGACAGGCCCCATCATCAGCTCGCTGCTCATCACGATCGGCATGCTGGGGATTATCCTGGAAATCCGCACCCCGGGGTTCGGCGTGCCCGGAGTCCTGGGCATCGCCAGTCTGGCCCTTTTTTTTGGGGGCCACTGGCTGGTTCAACTGGCGGGCTGGGAAGAATTGCTGCTGCTGGTTGCAGGTGTCGGGCTGGTGGTTTTGGAGGTGTTTTTCATTCCGGGCTTTGGTGTCGCCGGGGTGTTGGGGGGTGCCGCCCTCCTGGCGAGTCTCAGCCTGAGCCTGATGGGAGATGGGGTCACGTGGGACTTTGCCGTCAGGGCAGTGGGGCGCGTCGTTTTTTCCTTGCTGATAGCCGTGGTGGCCACTCTGGTTGCGCTGCGCTTTCTGCCGCGCCTGCCCTTCGGTCGACGCCTGATTCTGGAGACCGCGCTGCCCTCGGAGCAAGGTTACGCCTCTGCGCCCGCGAGGGACAAGGGTTGGCTGGGAAAGGCCGGCAGAGCGGTCTCGCCGCTGCGGCCGGCGGGCATCGCCGAGATCGAAGGTGAGCGCTTGGATGTGGTGTCCGACGGGGAGCTGGTCGAGCCCGGGGCACCGATTGTCGTGACCCGTGTGGATGGCAATCGCATTGTTGTGCGGCGCCGGCGCACACCAACGGAAGGGAGTCAAGAATGATTGGATTGGAGATGGGTATCGCCGGCGTTGTCATTCTGCTGGTGGGGATTCTGGCGGTCTTGGGCATTATTTTTTACCTGGTTCCCGTCCCGCTTTGGATCGCCGCCTGGGCATCGGGCGCCTACGTGGGACTTTTGACTCTCGTCGGGATGCGGTTCAGGAGGGTGCCGCCCAGCATAATCGTCACGGCGCGCATCAGTGCGGCCAAGGCCGGGCTGCCCCTGCCGATCAACGATCTGGAAGCGCACTATCTGGCCGGTGGAGACGTGGTCCGGGTCGTCACGGCCCTCATTTCAGCGGACAAGGCCAACATCCCCCTGCCGTTCAATCGGGCCGCCGCCATCGACCTGGCCGGGCGGGACATCGTCGAGGCGGTCAAGATGTCGGTCACCCCCAAGGTCATCGAGACGCCCAAAATAGCGGCCGTGGCCAAGGACGGGATCCAGCTCATCGCGGTCTCGCGCGTGACCGTCCGCACCAACCTCGACCGTCTGGTGGGCGGCGCCGGGGAAGAAACCATCATTGCGCGCGTCGGGGAGGGCATGGTCAGCACCATCGGTTCCGCGGCGACGCACAAGGATGTGCTGGAAAATCCGGATCACATCTCCAAACACATTTTGGCAAAAGGGCTGGATTCGGGGACCGCCTACGAGATCCTCTCGATTGACATTGCGGACGTGGACGTCGGTGAGAACATCGGCGCCAAGCTGCAAATCGACCAGGCCAATGCCGACAAGCAAATCGCCCAGGCCAAAGCCGAGGAACGGCGCGCCATGGCCGTTGCTTTGGAGCAGGAGATGCGGGCCCGGGTGGTCGAGGCGGAGGCCGAAGTGCCGCGCGCCATGGCGGAGGCTTTTCGCCAGGGCAATCTCGGCATCATGGACTATTACAAGATGAAAAATGTGCAGGCCGATACGGCCATGCGCGATGCCATCGCCGGCCCGGCTGAAACGCCCGCCAAGACCCCGAAAAAATAGGAGAGGACGCTGTGGAAGAACTGAACTTCGGTCGCATCATCTTGATGGTCGGCTTTATCGTGCTGCTGCTGATCCGGTTCCTGCGCCAGCGAGCCCGGCCGCGCCCGCAGCGTCAAGTGCCGGATCAAATGGTGGCGGAGCCGTCCGAAGCGCGGCCTCCCCGTCAGGCGCACCCCCCCCCGTCGCCGCCATCGACACCGCAC
>JASFIY010000418.1:0-3487 GCA_050122415.1 Desulfobacteraceae bacterium | reverse complement strand
GCCGCCAGCAGGACCAGGGCCACCAGCAGGCGGCCCATGAAGAATTTGACGCCTTTGAGATAACCGGCCGTGAGGCTGTCGAAAAAGCGGTTGAAACCCCGGTTGAAGGCAACCAGGGGGCCCCGCTGGTCCTTCTTCTTGGGGCGCAGGATCTTGACGCACAGTGCCGGGGTGAGGGTCAAGGCCACCAGGATCGAGAGCAGGGCGGCGAAACAGAGGGTGAAGGCGAACTGGCGGTAGAGCTGGCCGACGATGCCCCCCAGAAAAACGATCGGCACGTAGACCGCGAGCAGGGCGCAGGCCACCCCGATGATCGGCCGGGTGACCTCGCCCATGGCCTTCTCGGTGGCCTCAAGCGGACTCAAGCCCTCGGCCATATTGGCCTTGACGGCCTCCACCACCACGATGGCGTCGTCCATCACCGAGCCGATGGCCAGGACCAGCCCGAACAGGGAGAGGGTGTTGATGGAAAACCCCAGGGCCGCGAAGACCGCGAAAGTGCCCACCATCGGCACGGGCACCACCAGACAGGGAATCAGGGTGGCCCGGAAGTTTCCCAGGAAAATGAAGACCACCAGGATCACCAGGCCCAGGGCCTTGAACAGGGTGAAGACCACTTCGGTCAGCGCGGCCCGCACGAATAGGGTGTTGTCGTAGGAGACCTCGTATTCCAGGTCCGGCGGAAAGCTTTGTTTTGCCTCCTGCATGAAGCCCCGGATCTTGTCGGCCACGTCCAGGGCGTTGGCCCCGGGGAGTTGGTAGACCACCAGGGTGGTGGCCGGCTTGCCGGCGCGGCGCGAAAACGAGGTGTACATCCGGGCGCCCAGCTCGGCCTGGGCCACGTCCCGGATGCGCAGGATGGCGCCGTCCGGCTGGGTGCGGACGATGATGTCGCCGAATTCCTCCTCGTCGCTCAGACGCCCCCGCACGTCCACGGTCTCCTGGAAGACCACCCCGGGCTGGGCCGGCGGCTGGCCCACCTGGCCGGCGGGCGCCTGGACGTTCTGGTCCCGCACCGCCTGGACGACGTCCGTGGCCGTCAGTCCCAGGCCGGCCAGCCGGTCGGGCCGGACCCAAAGGCGCATGGCGTACTGCCGCTCCCCCACGATGGCGATGTTGCCCACCCCGTAAATGCGGGAGATGTGGTCGTAGAGGTTCAGGGAGGCGTAGTTGCTGAGAAACAGATTGTCGTATGTCCCGTTGGGGGAGTATAGGGACAGCACGATCAGCATGTCCGGCGAGGCTTTCTGGACCGTGATGCCGAAGTTGATGACCTCCGGCGGCAGGTCGCGCTCGGCCCGGCTGACCCGGTTTTGGACGTCCACCTGGGCGATGTCGATGTCGGTGCCCACGGCGAAGGTGCAGGTCAGGGCGTAGCGGCCGTCGCTGGTGCTGCTGGAGGACATGTAGAGCATGTTCTCGGCGCCGTTGACCTCCTGCTCGATGGGGATCGCGACGTTTTCCTCCACCACCCGGGCGCTGGCCCCGAAAAAGAAGGTTTCCACGGTGACCGTGGGCGGGCTGATGGGGGGGAACTGCGCCACCGGCAGGGCGAAAATCGCCAGCACGCCGGCGATGGTGATCACCAGGGATATCACCATGGCGAAGATGGGGTGGTGGATGAAAAATTTGACCATGGCCCTATCCCTCGATCTTTTCCTGGCTGATGGGTTCCTGGCTGGGGGTTACCTTGCGGCCCGGCAGGGCCCGCTGCAGGCCTTCCACCACCACCCGCTCCCCGGCCGCGAGTCCCTCGGCGACGATGAAGAAATCCCGGTACCGTCCCCCTGTGGTGACGGGGCGCAGGGCCACCACATCGTCCTTGTCCACCACCAGCACCATCTGCACCCCCTGCATGACCTGCACCGCCCGCTGGGGCAGCAGCAGGGCGCCGGGTCTTTCCTCCAGCACGACCCGGACGCGGCCGAACAGCCCGGGCCGCAGCAGCCCGTCGGGGTTGGGGAAGCTGACATACACGTTCAGGGTGCCGGTGGTCGGGTTCAGGGCGCGGTCCACGAAGCTCAGGCTGCCCCGTTGCGGATAGACGCTGCCGTCGGCCATGAGCAGTTCCAAGGGCGCGGTGTTCTCGGCCGGAACAAACGGGTTGCCTTGGGGGGGCTGCTGAACCACGCGCAGATAGTCGACTTCGCTGATGCTGAAGACCACCCGCATGGGGTCCCGCGAGGAGAGGGTCGTCAGCAGGGTCTGGTCGCGGGCGACCAGGTTGCCCAGCGTCACCGCCTGCTTGCCGATAATCCCGCCGATGGGGGCGCGGATCTCGGTGAATTTCAGGTTCAGCTCGGCATCGGCGATGGCCGCCTTGGCCTTTTCGATGGACGCCTGGCCGAATTCGACCGCCGATTCGGCGTTGTCGAGATCCATCTGCGGGGCGGCGTCTTCAACCACCAGCGGTTTCAGGCGCGCCACATCCATCCGGGCCTTGTTCAGGGCGGCCTCTGCCTGGGCGAGACCGCCCCGGGCGGCCTGCAGGGCAACCTGGTAGGGCCGCTGGTCGATCACGAACAGAAGCTGTCCGGCCTTGACCCGGCTGCCCTCCTCGAAGAGCACCTTTTCCAGGAAACCCGCCACTCTGGAACGGATCTCCACGGTTTCGCGGGCCTCGCTGCGGGCCACATACTCCCCGTAGATGGGCACGGTTTGGGTGGCAACCGGCGCCACCACAACGGCCGGCGGCGGAGTGTTGGCCGGCGGGGCGCCCGCTTGTTCCGGGGAACTGCAAGCCGCCAGCAGGAGCAGGCAAAAGCCGAAGCCTGGGCGGGCAACGCGCCGAAATTTCGGGTGGTCGGAGTGTCGGGTCTTCAGCATGGGTTACCTCTCGGGGCAGAGGATGGATCGTTCATTGGGGTTGGCGAGCGTCGAAACTGTCCGGAACGGCCGGTTCTGCCGGGCAGGGGCGGGTGACCGGCGCCCCAGCCGGCCGGGGCGCCCCCGGGCCGGGCCGTCGGGATCACCAGGACCCGGCTCAGGTCTTCGATTTCGCCGGCCGGCCGGAGGATTCGGCTGAATCCAGGCATGGCGGTTTGAAGCTGTCGCTGAATAGAGATTGGAGATCGAAGGTCGAGCGCCGGCCCAGGTCGTCGAAATGTTGTTCCAGAAATTTTTTCGCCCAGGCCCGGCCGCGCTCCTTGAGGTAGGTCAGGTAGGCCCACTCGGCGTTGAGCTTGCTGGAGGCCTCCAGGCCCTTGAGCTCTTCGTGGCAGTGGATCAGGTGCACGTAGCAGTCGCGGTAGCGTTCGGACTCCAGGTTCTCGGACGCGATCAGCTGGTGCAGCAGCTCGATGGCGCGCAGCTCCTTGATCAGGCTGGCGTTGAAGGTGATCTCGTTCAGGCGGTTGATGATCTCGCGGCCGGTGCGCGGCAGTTTTTGCCGCACCAGGGGGTTGATCTGGACCACCACCAGGTCGCGCGTGGCCATGTCCTCCACCAGGGGGTGCAGCGCCGGGTTTCCGATGAAACCGCCGTCCCA
>JASFIY010000417.1:0-3504 GCA_050122415.1 Desulfobacteraceae bacterium | reverse complement strand
TGATCTTCTTCCTCATCGTCCTGGGGGTCACGCTGCTGCAGCGCCGCCTGCTGCGCCAGCGGGGAGCAGTGCGGTGAGCCGCGCCGGTCTGCTCTTGCGGATGGCGCTGGCCTGGCTCCTGCTGGCGGTCTGTACGCTGCTGTTCTTCGGGCCGGTGCTGTTCATGCTCATCGGCAGCCTCAAGCCCGACGAACTGGTCCTGGCCGAAGCGGGCACTCTGCGGGCCTTCGTTCCGGCAAGCGTCGATCTTGAAAACTACGCGGCGGTCTTCCGGCGCGTGCCGTTCGCCAGCTACCTGACCAGCTCGCTGATCGTCAACGGCCTGATCGTCGGTAGCGGTCTGGTGGTCAACGCCTTCGCCGGGTACGCCCTTGCGCGTCTGCGCTGGTGGGGCAGGCACGCGGTGCTCGCACTGGTGCTGGCGTTGCTGGTGATCCCTTTCGAGGCCATCGCCATCCCGCTCTTCTACCAGCTGTCCTGGTTCGGCTGGCGTGATGACCATCTCGTGCAAGCGCTCCCATTCGTCGCCAATCCGCTCGCCATCTACCTCTTTCACAGCTTCTTCCTCGGTCTGCCGCGCGAGTTGGAGGAGGCCGCCCGCATCGACGGCGCCGGGGTGCTGCGCACCTTCTTCACCATCGTCATCCCGAACTGCAAGCCGGCCTTCGCCAGCGTGGCGATCGTCACCTTTCTCTTTCACTGGGGCATGTACCTGTGGCCGCTGCTGATGACCACCTCTGAGTCGGTGCGCACGCTGCCGCTGGGCATCGCCACCTTCTACACGCTGCCGCCGCTGGCGTGGGGCGACATCCTCGCCTTCGGGGTAATGATGGTCCTGCCGGTGCTGGTGGTGTTCATCGTCTTCCAGCGCTGGTTCCTGCGCGGCGTGGCGTCGACGGGGCTGAGGGGATGAATCGAGGATCAGGGTATGGCGCAGGTTGAATTCATCGAGGTCAGCAAACGCTTCGGAGAGCACGAAGTCATCACCGATTTGAACCTCGAGGTCGGCGCAGGCGAATTCATGGTCCTGCTGGGGCCGTCAGGCTGCGGCAAATCCACGCTGCTGCGCATGCTGGCGGGACTGGAGGAGGTCAGTTCGGGCGAGATCCGTATCGGCGGACGACGGGTGGATCGCCTCGCGCCCCAGGCGCGCAACGTGGCGATGGTCTTCCAGAACTACGCCCTCTATCCGCATATGCGGGTCCGCGACAACCTGGCCTTTCCGCTGCGGATGCGCGGTCTCGCGCGCACCGAGATCGAACGCCGCGTGCGGGAGGCGGCCAAGACGCTGGGCCTCGAAGAACTGCTCGATCGGCGGCCGGGCGAACTCTCCGGCGGGCAGCGCCAACGGGTCGCCATGGGCCGCGCCATCGTCCGCGAGCCCTCGGTCTTCCTGATGGATGAGCCCCTGTCGAATCTCGACGCCCGCCTGCGGGTCCAGATCCGCACCGAGATCGCCGCCCTCCAGCGGCGGCTGGGCACCACCACCCTTTACGTCACCCATGACCAGGTCGAGGCGATGACCCTGGGGCAGCGGGTGGCGGTCATGGATGCCGGTTGTCTGCGGCAGATCGCCCGGCCGCTGGAGCTCTACCAGCGCCCCGCCGACCGTTTCGTGGCGACCTTTCTCGGCACTCCGCCGATGAACGTCTTTCCGCTGCGGGTAAACATGCGGGACGAAGCCGCGCAGCTGCGGTTGGCCGGGCAGTGGCTGACGCTGCCAACCCCTCCCCCTGCGGATGCGGCCTTTGCCGGCCTGCGACCGGAAAACTTCGGCCTGCCGGGCACGGAGCGGGCATCGGGGCTGACGGTGACAGTCGAGGCCGCGGAGTCCCTGGGTTACGAGACCCTGGTCTATTTCCGCGACGAGGACGTGCCCACATCCCTGGCGGCGCGACTCGATGCGGCCGTCGAGATTACACCCGGCGAGCGGCTGCCGCTGGCGGTGGACACGGGCGCCCTGCACTGGTTCGACGCCGCCGGCAGGGCCCTGCATCCGGCATCGCACCCGCCCGAGGGATAGGGCCGGGCAGGAGCGAACGATCACGCCAGCCATGGGCTCGGGTTGCGGCGTTACCCTTCCATCGCCGGTATCCTCTGAAAAAAACGACAACGGCTGGTTTGCCAGGCAGCTGGCCGAGCCGTTGCCCATGCTGAAATCATAGGGACTCCTCCAGTAGCGGTGAAGGCCGGGATCGGGCGGGCCTGCGCCCCAACAAGGGCAAGACGAAAGCCTGGCGCGGCGCCTGGCGGGCCCCGGGGAGGATCCAAAAACCGACGCGATCTTGGGGCCACCGTCTTTGCCGCGACCCCGCGGTTGACGAATGCGCCGCTCAAACCGCCAGTCCATCGGACCCAGGCGGTGCAGCCAGGGACGGGTTGACACGCCTCGAATCGGGTTTTTATATTCAGCCCTTAATTCCGCGCTTGTGGATGCCGCGCTTTACCTGGAGGCGGCGTATCGGTCGACAGTTGCCCGGGCACCTGTGATGGTGCCCGTACCCCGGAGGCGCCGGCATTGTCCTCTCAGTTTCGCCCAGGCCGGCCGCATCCTGCGCCGTCTTCCAGTCGAAAGCAGGTCCCGATGACGAATTGGGCGTGGGCAACTGTTGTTATAATCACCGTGCTATCCGCAAAAACCCTCCTTGCCGATGTGCCACTCAGCGGCACGATTGGCAACATCACGATCGATGACACCGTCGAGATTCGAAGGAACACCTCGGCCACCCTCAACGGCACCGTCATCAAGGGGAATGTTTTGGTTCGCAGCGGCGCCACCCTGGTTTCCAACGGCGCCAAAATAGACGGGAATGTGCAGGCTTTCGACGCCAACCGGGTGGATCTGGGGCAACAGACGGTTGTGCACGGTGATGTGCAGGCTGAAGGGACCCGCTCCCTAATCGTGAGAGGGGGGACCTTCGTGGGGGGCAACGTCCAACTCACCGAGGCTTCCGCAGCCGTCACCGAGGATGCCCTGAGGGTCGAATTCTCCAAGGTGGACGGGGATCTGCACGCCGAAAAAAGTTCCGGACGCCTGCGGGCCTTGGAAAACCAGATCGGGGGAAACCTCCAGTTCTTGGAAAACAAAACCGGCACCTATGAGATTGAAAACAATAGCATCGGTGGAGGCCTGCAGTTCTTCAAGAACCGGGGAAGCGGTGGAGATCACCGGCAATACCGTGGAGGGCAACCTGCAGAGCAAAGAAAACACGCCCGCGCCTGTTGTTGCCGGAAATACCGTCAGCGGGGACACGGAAATCGATTCTTCACCCCCACCCCCAACTCCGGTGAAACCGGCAGCCCACATTCCACTGCTCTTGTTGGCGGATTGAGTATTCCCAGCCGTTTGCGGATTTCGCCGTCACCCGCGGGGGGGTGCGCCCCCCAGGGGTTCTCCCGGGCCGGACATGCCTTGCCGGCGGCTCCGGGACCCGATCCCGCCCTTTGGCAACAGCCGACCCACACCCGCCCGGCAGCCCTCATGCCGACCAAAGCGGGTTTGGA
>JASFIY010000416.1:0-3506 GCA_050122415.1 Desulfobacteraceae bacterium | reverse complement strand
GAAGTAAGGTTCGCGGGGGCGGGATTTTTAAGCTGCGGCAGCAGAGGCCTCAGCGGCGGACGGCTCTTACCGCCCCGCACTGCCAGTCGGCCATCTGGTCCACCTGCCAGTCGGTTTCGCTGCGGGCCGCGACCACATCCACCACCCGGCTCCAGCCGTCCGAATAGCGGGTGTAGTTTTTGGAGGTCCAGTACCACACCGGACCGCCGGAAGCCGGAAACCGCGGCGCTTTTTCGTGGATCCCGGCCAATTCTTCAACGGTGGGCAAACGCCAGTCCGAATAACCGCCGAGCGCAAGATTCGCCACATATCTCTCGGCGGCCGTGTAATTCAAGCAGCGACCGGTGTCGGCGCGCGAGTCCAGCAAAGCCCAGGTAAGACCGGTATGGGTATCCAGCACGGTACCGGGCCGTTTTTCATGGAACCGGCCGCCGGTTGCCGCCAGCTGGGGGCGTAGGGCGCTGGCAATCTCTTGCCGCTGGCGCTCCAGCGCCTGTTCTTCCAGCAGGGCGATTTTTTCCTCGATCACCGGCCGCAGGCTGCTGTTGGGGTAAGCTTTGAGATAGTCGCTGTAGACGGCTTGGGCGGCGGCCGGGTCGGCGGCGGCCTCCGCCTTGGCGCTCAGGCGGGTCAAAATCTCCTCCCCCCGCTGGCGGCGCTGAAAGGACTCCTGCAGCCCCTCCACCACGGCGGTGCGGGGTTTCTCGGGGTAGAGCGCGATGAAGCGCTGGCAGAGGGCGATCGCCGCGGCCCATTGGCCTTGCTCGCGGAGCAGGCCAAGCCGTTTCTCCAGTGCCAGAAAATACTCCTCGCTCATCTCGTCCAAACGCCTGCGAACCTCATCCCGGTGCCGGCCCCGGGGATGGGCTTCGAGATAGGCCTGGCAAGCGGCGACGCGATCTTCGACCTCCGCCAGGGCCGCAGCCTCGACGGTTCTGAAATCCGCGTCATCAAGGGCCTCATCGGCCGCACGGATGCGCTCGGCAACGATTTTGGCGCACGCAGTGCCGGCGTACTGACGGCCGAGCGCCTGGTAGCGGGCGAGAGCCTCGGCGGGCCGCGCCGCCTCCGCCTGGGCTTCGGCCGCGGCAAGGGCTTGACGACAGGCCG
Organism: Desulfobacteraceae bacterium; assembly: GCA_050122415.1. Classification (GTDB taxonomy): domain Bacteria; phylum Desulfobacterota; class Desulfobacteria; order Desulfobacterales; family JAABRJ01; genus JAABRJ01. The sequence goes on along the minus strand of JASFIY010000416.1, from coordinate 2,396 downwards.
CATCCTCTATGGCCTGCCTCACACTGAGCAGCTTTTCCCGGATTTCGGCGGTGTATTTGCCCCCTTCATGGGTGGCCAAATAGCTTTGCAACAACATTTCTTTTTGCCGGAGATCCGGCTGCTCGTCGACATGCGCCATCAGCTGGCCGAAATCGGCCTTGGCGCGGCTGACACCCAGCATCCAGGCCGAAGCTGCGCCCACCGCCACCAGCAGCGCCAGCACCATGAAGGACATGGCCAGCCGGCGCTTCAGGGGGGTAGCGGCCTTTTTGGGCGCCAGGATCGCCCAGTTTTTCTGCCGGCAGTAGTCCGCGATATAGGCCCGGGCCTCATCGTCGTCCATGCCGTAGTCCACGGCGGCCCTGACCAGCACCTCGAAATACTCCGGTTTGATCTCACCGTCCAAACCGGCGACATCGATGTCGGCGTTCAGGGCCGTCAACTTCGAGCGCGCTCTGGAATAATCGTAAGACTGACGGCTCTCCTCGCTTTTGAAAATCTGCAGGCACTGCCCGGCGAGGATCTCGCCGGCGGTTGTGGCGGCATCCTTGCGTGCGACCTGGCGATAATGGCCCTCCACCGCCCGCGCCTTGGCCTGCAGCTCCTCCAGTGGCGCCCCGTTGGAGGCGTCCAGAAACCCGTAGAGGGATTTCTTGCCGACGACCTTGAGGTTTTCGGTGATGACCTGTTCGATGGCCTTGTCCAGCGGCTTGGCCCGCACCTTTTCGGTGACGCCGCCCTTGCGAACCGGCACCTTGACCCGTTTGCGAACCACCTCCTCGCTGACGGCCAGCATCTTGGCGAGCTTGGCGACCTCCTCGGCGGTGACGTAGCCCTTGCTGGCGCGGATGTTGAGATGCTTGTCGAGTTGGGCGATTTTCTCCTTCTGCTTCAGCCGGATGCGGTTGCGAATCTCGGTCTCTTGGATCCCGTGCAACTCGGCCAGCTTGAAAACCTCTTCCCGGGTGATGTAGCCCTTGCTCATCCGGATCTCGAGATGACGGTCGATGGCGGCAAATTTTTTGGCGTCGCGCTGGCGGGTCAGCTCGAGGGCCGCCCGAGCTTCTTGATCGCGGAGTTCGGGGTCTGACATGACCCGTCGGATCTCGGGGATCAGGCCGATGTATTTCTTGGCCAGGATGGCCTTGGTGGGGTGATTGCGAAATTGACTCCAGCGGGCCTGCATCTTTTTAATGGCGGTTTCGATCCGATGCAGATCCGTTTCGGGCGGATCCACCGCAAGCTCCAGCAGCAAATAAAAATTTTCCCGCTCCATAGACTGCCTCTGTTTCAACTTCGCTCGCTCGGCCGGCCGCTCCGGGGTTGCCCGGGGTCACAGGCTGAAAACACGCCGGGACGCTTTTTTTGAGAAAATCGCCTTTGGACCGACGCCCCGCCGTGACCACCCCGGGGAGGGGCGCGATCCCTAATAGACCACCAGGCTCTGGCTGCGCATCTTGGCCGCTGCCAGCTCCTCGCCCTGGATGACGGAGGCGGTCTCGATGGAGGCGTCCACCTGGCGGCCCTCGGTGGACTCCACGGCCTTGATCTTCAGGCGTCCCTCCTGGTTCAGATTGAAGGAGATATCCACCGGGGTATCGGCGGGCAGGCCCCGCGGAAGCCGCATGACGGCCGTGCCGATTTCGATGGCGTACTCCGGCGGGATGCTCTTTTCGCTGGTCTCGGCCTCCATGATGCGGATCAGAACCGTTTCCTGGTCATCCACCGCCGTGAAGAACCGCTTGGCAGCCTCTATCGGCACACCGGTGTTGCGTAAAATCACGCTGTAGACGATCTCCTCGTTTTGGGCGTTGTTGACCACGATGCCGAAGCTCTTGCTGGTGACGTCCTTGACCTTGACCAGCGAGCTCTTGACCGACGGCAGGGTGTAGCCCTCTTCGTCGGCTATCTCCTGGGCCGCCGCTTCGACCTCCTCGGGGTTGAGGGCGACGTCCCCTTGCAGTTCCTCCACCTTGCGATTGGTTTTGGCCGCGATGCGGCGCACCAGGCCATCGTTCAGGGAGAGCTTCCAGCCGAAAATCGCCGCCCCCTTGGCCACCGCCTCGTCCGGATCGAAGATCTTGGGCTCTTTGCCGAATTCCTGCTGGATGCGCGCGGCGACCCGGGGCATTCGGGTGGAGCCGCCGACGAGGATGATCTCGTCAAAGGAATTGTAGCCTTTCTTCTTGGCCTCTTCCAGCATTTCGTGGGTGAGATGGACGGTGCGCTCCAGCAGGTCCGAGGTGATCTCCTCGAATTTGCTGCGCTGCAGCTCGACTTTGACCCGTTCACCGCCGTGGGTGATGGAAATCGGTGTCTTCTCGCGCTGGGAAAGGACTTTCTTGGCTTTTTCAGCGGAAAGCTGCAGGTCCTGGCAGGTGTCCGGGTCCTCCAGG
>JASFIY010000415.1:0-3513 GCA_050122415.1 Desulfobacteraceae bacterium | reverse complement strand
ACCAGCCAGAAACACATCTACGCGGCCGGTGACGTCAACGGCGGCTATCAGTTCACCCACGCCGCCGGCTACGAGGGCGGGATCGTCGTCAGCAACGCGGTCTTCCGTCTGCCGCGCAAAGTGGATTACACCTGGCTGCCGTGGTGCACCTACACCGATCCGGAAATGGCCAGCATCGGCATGAACGAAAAGGCCGCCCGGGCCGCGGGGATCACCTACACGCGCTGGGAGGAGCCCTTCGAGGGCAATGACCGCAGCCTGGCCGAGGGGGAGCGGGCCGGCAAAATCAAGATGATCCTGGACGCCAGGGACAAGCCCGTCGGCGTCCAGATCCTGGGGCCGCATGCCGGGGAGCTGATCAACGCGTGGGTGGCGGTCTTAAACGGCAAGGTCAAGCTCGCGACCCTGGCCTCGGCCGTTCACCCCTACCCGACGCTCGGTGAAATCAGCCGCAAGGTGACCGGCAGCTACTTCTCCCCCAAAGTTTTCTCGCCGACCGTCAAAAAGAGCCTGAAGCTCTTTTTTCATCTCAAGGGCCGGGCCTGCGCCTGCGACCAGGAGGACCCCGCCTGCGGGGACCACCCGGCCTGATCTGCCGGGCCCGCGCGCGGCGCCGCCGCCGGCCCCCGTATTTTGACCGGAGACAGCACCATGGCACCCCTCACCCAGCCGCCCGCAGAGCAACGGCGCAAGGCCGCCATCAAAGCGGCCGCCTTTTTGCTGTTTATCGTCGCCGCCCTGGTGGTGGTGCGCTTCACGCCCCTGAGAGGCTACCTGAGCCCCGAGGCCCTGGGAGGCTTTCTCGAAGCGGCGGGGATCTGGGCGCCCCTGGTGTTCATCCTGGTGTATACCGCCGGGGTCTGCCTGTTTGTCCCGGGGACCCTCCTGACCGGTTTGGGAGCCGCGATTTTCGGGGCCTACTGGGGGTTCGTCTACGTCTGGATCGGCGCCATGGCCGGCGCCAGCCTGGCCTTTTTGATCGGGCGCACCCTGGGCCGCGAGTTCGCCGCCTCGCTGATCGGCAACAAGCTCCGCCGCTACGACGAGGCCATCGCCCGCAACGGCTTCGCCACCGTGCTTTACCTGCGGCTGGTGTACTTTCCCTTCACCCCCATGAACTTCGGCATGGGCCTGACCAAAGTGCGTTTTTGGGACTATTTTGCGGGCACGGGCCTGGGGATTCTGGTGGGGACCTTCATCTTCACCTTCTTCATCGGGACCCTCAAGGAGATCTGGGCCTCCGGCGACTGGGGTGGGCTCTTCTCCTTCAAGGTCTTTTTTTCCATCGGGTTGTTTGTTTTTTCGTTTTTTATCCCCAGGCTGATCAAGAAACTGCGCGGCGAGGCCGGATAGAGCCGTGGGGATCGGCGCTGCGGGGATGGCGGGGCCGCGGGCACCTTTTTTTGTGGAGGCATCGGATGCGAAATGTTATCGGCGGGTTGGCGGCGGCCCTGGCGCTGCTGGCGCTCACCGGCTGTGTGGCGCCCCAGGTGAACCTGTTTCGGGACGGGACGGCGCCGCTACGGGAATTCACCATCCAGGGCCAGGGGCGCGCGAAAATTCTGGTGATTTCCATTCGGGGCGTGATTTCAAGCGAGCCCGATGAACGGATCTTGGGGGGCGTGCGTCCAAGCCTGCTGCAGGACACCGTCGCTCAGCTGCGGCGGGCCGGCGGAGATCCCAACATCCGCGCCCTGGTGCTCAAGATCGAATCCCCGGGCGGGTCGGTGACGGCCAGCGACATCCTCTACCACGAGATCGTCGCCTACAAGGAAAAGGCCCGGGTGCCGGTGGTGGCGGCGCTGATGGATCTGGCGACCTCCGGGGGGTATTACGTGGCCTTGCCGGCCGACCATATCGTGGCCCACCCGACCACCGTCACCGGCAGCATCGGGGTGGTTTTCATGCACCCCAAGGTCGGCGGTCTGATGGACAAGCTGGGCCTGGGGCTGGAGGTCAACAAATCGGGGCTGAACAAGGACATGGCCTCGCCCTTCCGCGAATCCACCCCGGCCGAGCGCCAAATGCTGCAGACCCTGACCGAGGAGCTGGGCCAGCGCTTCATGAACCTGGTGATCCAGCACCGCCCGCTGGAGGCCGGGCATCTGGCCGACATTGCCACAGCGCGGGTCTATCTGGCAGCCCAGGCGCTGGCGTACAATCTGGTGGACCAGATCGGATACCTCGACGCGGCCCTGGCCGAGGCCCGCAAGTTGGCCGGTCTGCCCCAGGACGCGCGGGTGGTGGTCTATCGGCGGACCGAGTTTGCCGACGACAACCTCTACAACCCGGTCAGCACGCATGCCGGGAGCCGACCGGAGGCACTGGTGAACCTCGGCCTGCCGCGCGCCGTGAACGCCCCGGCGGCGGGGTTTTACTACCTCTGGGCCCCGGCCGGTTATTGAGGGTCTCGGCAAGAAATAATTGCACATCTTGCTTGTCTTTTGGCCCGTCACCGGCGTTACATCCGCCGGCACATATCCCGATATGCGCCGCCGAATGTGCCTGGGTGACGAACCAAAATCCGACGCCATATTGTGCAATTATTTATTGCCGCGACCCTGAAGAGGAGGGCGGATCACGACCGCGCCGGCGTGCGCCTCCATCCGCCGGGACAAACCCGCGGCGATCCCCCTGCGCGGGCGTGCCTCTTACCCCCGCAGCGACGGCAGCTACAGATCCTTGACCAGGATGTTGGCCGGGCTGGCCTCGATCTCCTTTTGAAAGGCCGCCAGGGATTGCGCGATGCCGTCCTTTTCGCCTGCCGCCGCCCCCTCGGCCGGCAATCGGCGGCCGCGTTTGTCCAGCGCCTCCACAAGGGCGGCGAGGGTCAAGTGGTGAATGTCCCGGGCCGGCTGGAATGCCGGCTCCTGGCTTTTGGGGTGACGGGTTTCGCTGAAGGTCCCGCTCTCCTGCAGGTCTTGCAGAATGCGCTCCACCAGGTGGGGCGGCAGGGACAGCTCATGGGCCAGTTCGTTGCGGGTCAGGGGGGGATCCCCGGCCGCAAAATTCCGGACCATCAGCCGCGCGGCCTCGAGGGTCAACAGACGCAGGCGGTAGGGGCTGATTCGCCCCCATTGCCGGTTCGCCTCGCAGCGCTCCAGGTTTTGCTGGGCATAGGCGATCTGCGCCCCGAGCAGCACGACCAGCCAGCTGATCTGCAGCCAGATCAGAAAAAGCGGCAGCGCCGTGAAGCTGCCGTAAATCGCGTTGTGGCGCGCCACCCCCACCTGAAATTGGATGTAGGCCCCCTGGGCCAGCTGAAACAGGGTGCCCGCGATCACCCCGGCCAAAATACCGGCGCCGAAATTGACCCGGGTGTTGGGAATCAGGATGTAGAGAAACGAAAACAGGACCCAGATCAGGAGGAAGGGCAGGATCCTGAGGCCGAGAAAAATCACCTCGCTGAAATAGCCCAGCAGGGCCACGCGCTCGGTGATGAGCGTCACCTGGGTGTTGATGAAGACCGTGGCGCTGCTGGACATGATCACCAGCAGCGGCGAGATCAGCATG
>JASFIY010000414.1:0-3516 GCA_050122415.1 Desulfobacteraceae bacterium | reverse complement strand
GCTCTGGGTGCCCGAGGTAGACGCGCCCCGGGGAAGCCGCCTGCGGGTCCGCATCGGCGCCCGCAGCGTGGCCATCGCCCTGTGGGAACCTCCGGACACCAGCATCCAGAATATCTTCCCCGGCAGGGTGACCGCCATCACCGACGGTCCCGGCCAATTGCAGGACGTTCACATGGACATCGGCTGCCCCCTGTTGGCCAGAATCACACCACGCGCCTTGCAGGCTTTGGCCTTGACACCCGGCAAAGCGGTCTATGCCCTGGTCAAGAGCGTCGCCGTCTCGCGCGGTCATCTAAACGCAGCCCTGGACCCGCGCATCGATTCGTCGGGCTGATATTTTGTGAAACCCCGATTTCCGTGTTGCACTGCGTCTCAAAGGGGTTCGCCGTAAGGATTTTCGACCCCGGCCGGTCGGTTTTTCCAGCCGAAGTGCTCATGCCATGATTTCCTCTGCGCTTGTCAACGCCACAGGGTTCGGTGGGTTGCCTTTTTTTGAGTTTGATCGGCAATCACGTCCTGGCGGCAGACCCAGCCGCATCATGGCCGGTAAGGCCTCTATTCCTTTTTTTACTTGACAAACGACAAGCCTTTTGCCGTATGTTGGCTTTCGGAAGGCAAGCCATTATCACTTATCCCTTGTTTTTCATCACTACCTGCATCCCTCCTCACACGGAAATCGAACCTGGGTGATTGTGTGCGGCAGGCGGCTGACTGCAAAGGGCGGACACATGAAACGGATGATACTCGTACTGGCCTTATGTCTGATGATTGCCCCGCTTGAACCGGCGACCGCGCGCGCCTCGGAAGCTCAAGCCGATCATTCCACCCATGCCGGCCGTGCGCCCAACAGCGACTTGTTGTCGGGGCCCGTCCTCGCCGCCGCGGCCCCCGCTGCCGTCGAGGGTGAATCCGGCGCCCATGCCGGGGATGAAGCCGATCATGGGCACGGTCACTTCAATCTCGGGGAGATACTCCCCCTCTGGAGCTGCATCCCGTTTGCCGGCATGCTGCTCTCCATCGCGCTTTTCCCGCTGCTGGCGCCGGAATTCTGGCATCATCATTTCGGTAAGGTCTCCGCCTTCTGGGCCGCGACCCTCGCCATCCCGTTTCTGGCGGCCTTCAGGGGGCTCGCCGTCTACGAAATCCTGCACATCATTCTGGCCGACTACGTGCCCTTCATCATCCTGCTCTGGTCGCTGTACACGGTTTCCGGCGGCATCCTCCTGCGCGGCACCTTGCGCGGCACCCCGATGGTCAATACCGTCATCTTGCTGATCGGCACCCTGCTGGCCTCCTGGATGGGTACCACCGGGGCGGCCATGCTGCTGATCCGGCCTTTTCTGCGGGCCAACAGCCACCGCAAAAACCGGACCTTCATGGTGGTGTTTTTCATTTTCCTGGTCGCCAACGTCGGCGGGTCGTTGACGCCGCTGGGGGACCCGCCGCTTTTCCTGGGGTTTTTGCACGGCGTATCGTTTTTCTGGACCTTTAAAATCATGCCCCACATGGTGGTGGTCTCGATTCTGCTGCTGGCGATCTATTTTCTGCTGGACAGCTACCATTACCGCAAGGAAGGCGTTCAGGCCCCCGACGACGGGGTCAAGGCGCCCTTGAAGCTGGTGGGCATCCACAATTTCATCTTCCTGGGCGGCATCGTCGGGGCCGTGCTGATGAGCGGCATCGTCGACTGGGGGGATGTCACCACCCTGGGCATCCACCGCGCCCTTCAGGACTGGGTGCGCGACGGGCTGCTGATCGGCATGGGAATCCTGTCCATGGTGACGACATCCATCACGATTCGCGAAGACAACGATTTCACCTGGTTTCCGATCATCGAAGTCGCCTACCTCTTCATCGGCATCTTCATCACCATGATCCCGTGCCTGCTGATCCTCAAAGCCGGGCTGAAGGGGGAGCTGGCCTTCCTGATCCAGGGCGTCAACCGGCCGGTGCATTATTTCTGGGTGACCGGCGCGCTCTCCGCCTTCCTGGACAACGCCCCCACCTACCTCACCTTTTTCAACACCGCCCTGGGCAGTTTCTTCGCGGGCATGACCGAGGCCGAGGCGGTGCCGCTGTTGATGACCGATAAAGCGATCTACCTCCAGGCCATTTCCACCGGGGCGGTCTTCTTCGGGGCGGTGAGCTACATCGGAAACGCCCCCAACTTCATGGTGCGCTCCATCGCGGAAGAGGCCGGCACGCCCATGCCGAGCTTTTTCGGCTACATCATCCGGTTTTCCCTGTTGTTCCTGATACCCATCTTCGGGATCGTCACGTTGATTTTCTTTTGACTGCAGGAGGGGCTGTTATGAAAATCGAAAAAGTCCTTTTCCACACCCGGTTCCGGGATCTGGCCTTCAACGCCCTCGAGGTGCTGCTGGAATTGAAGCCGGCCGGTCTGCAGGAAGTCGTTTTGACCTACGTGATTCCCAGGGAGGAGGTGGCCTTCGTGCCCTACGGGGGCTATCTCAAGGATGCGGCCGAGCAAATGGAGGAGGTCGCCCGCTTGCGTTTCGAGCAATGGCAGGAGTTCATTGCATCCAAGGGCCTGCGCAGCAAGGTGCGGATCGAGACCGGCACCCTGAACGCCAAAATCCTTGCCGTGGCCGAAGAGGAGCAGGTGGACCTGATCGTCACCGGCCGCAAGAAAAGGTCCACCTTTGAAAAAGTCTACGTCGGCTCCCACGTGCTCGATATCCTTCGCCGCAGCCCCCGGCCGGTCTTGATGGGCAAGTACATGGTGCAGTACGAGTGGGCCGGGGAGGTGTTGACGCGGGTCAACGACCACATTTTCGACCGCCCGCTGCTGGCCACCGACTGGTCGCAGCCCTCCCAAAACGCCCTGGAGTTCATCAAGTCCCTCAAGGGGGTGGCCCGCCAAATCTTGGTGGTCCACAATATCGGCGCCAAGATCTCCAAGGGGCTGGATGTGGCGGCCCTGCGGGTTCTCGAGGAGGAGAGCAAAAGGCGATTGGACGACTATTGCGGGCGGCTCGAAGAAGCGGGCCTGAGCGCCGAATCCTTTCTTTCCGTCGGCAAAACGACCCTGGAAATCCTTCGCCAGTCGCGGGAGCAGAAAGCCACCCTGATCGTCATGGGCCGCACTGGCAAGGACTGGTTCCAACAGTATTGGTTGGGAGGCGTTTCCCACCGGATCGCCGAAGTCTCCGAACTGCCGGTGCTGTTGGTGCCGTAAAACAAGGTTCCTTTTTGAATTTTTTACTGATCGGCCGCTGTGCTCGCACTGCCGAAGCTTTCAGCGCCGACCCCTTGGATTGGTGGATTCGCCATGATCGAAAATCTGCTGGGTTTCAACATCGCGGTTATCGGCGGCGGGCGTTTCTGCAAAATTTTACTCGAATTCCTCCACGAAAAGAATCTTGTTGAGCGCAACGTCACCGTTCTCGGGGTCGCCGATATCAACCCGCATGCCGAGGGGCTGCTCTTTGCCCGTCAGCTGGGGATCTTCACCACTCACGACTACCGGGAGCTCTACAATCTAAAGAACCTGCA
>JASFIY010000413.1:0-3529 GCA_050122415.1 Desulfobacteraceae bacterium | reverse complement strand
GGCCAACCTCTATGCCCTTGGCCACTGGCTCGGGGTATTCGTCGAATTTTGGCTGATGGCCGCCTTGCTGGGGCATTCATTGTCTTTCCTGCAGTTGATAACAGTCGTGATTGCCGCCCGCCTCGCCTTTCTCACCCCCTTGCCGGCTGGTCTCGGTGTCCTCGAGTCCGCCCTGCCCTGGGTAACCGCCGCCCTAAGCCTGGGGAGTGTCCTTGGTCTCAGCCTCTGCCTGCTCATCCGGCTTCGCGATATTCTCTTCAGCCTGGCCGGATTAGGATTGACCATGAAATATTTGACATGTCCGGGCAGGACCAGTACTGTGGCTAAAAATGCAGGATGAAAGGACGTAGGCAAGAACAAATCCCCATTAAATCCTATGGGTTCAGGCCATCTCTCTCTGCACGCCCGCACCTTTTTTTCCCTGCGCGGCGCCCCGCATCCTCTGTCCCTTTTCAAGGAGGGCATTCTCAATAAACCATGCGGCATCAAGACCACCCACCCTCCCTTTCCGGCACCAGTGCCCACAAGGTCAACCCGGAACAATGGTTCGATCGATTGCCGCTCCTGGCCGCGCAATTCCTGGCCGAGCATCACCGGCCGCTGGTCACGGTTTCCTATGCCCAAAGCGTGGACGGCAGCATCGCCACCCGCAATCGAGAACAGCTTCGACTGAGCGGCCAGCAGTCCATGGTGGTCACCCATCGCATCCGCGCCGTCTGCGACGCCATTGCCATCGGCATCAACACCCTGCTGATCGACAACCCTTTGCTCACCGTCCGCCTCGCTGATGGGCCGAACCCCCAGCCCATCGTCCTTGACAGCCAGCTGCGCATCCCTTTGCAGGCCCGTCTGCTTGAACGGACCGACCTTGGTTGCTGGGTCGCCTGTACCGAAAAGGGTGATCCCGAACGCGTCAGCGCAGTGGAAAACCAGGGGGCCATGGTCATCCGCTGCCGCCACGACCGCCAAGGCAAGGTAGACCTGCCGCATCTGCTCCAGCAGCTTGGCGAGAGAGGGATCAGCAGCCTCATGGTTGAAGGGGGCGGCCAGGTGATTTCGAGCTTCATTGAGGCGCGCCTGGCTGATCAGATGATCATCACCATTGCCCCCCGCCTGGTTGGCGGCTTGCCGGTGTTGGACCGACCGGCAGTGCGCAACGGCGCCCTGTTGCATCTGACCGCCGTGACCTACCAAACCTGCGAACCGGACCTCATTCTCTGGGCCCAACCGCAATGGCAAGACCCATGAGGCGGCATCGGCTGGAATTTGTCGCCCCCGGTCGGGTGGCGGTGCATGAGGGACCGGCGCCGCGGCCGGCTGCGGATCAGGTCCTGGTGCAGACCCAGCTCTCCGCGATCAGCGCAGGGACCGAGATGCTGGTGTATCGGGGGCAGTGGCCGCAGGGGGTCACGGTCGACGCCACCCTTGAGGCCCTGGCCGGCACCTTTGCCTATCCATTAGCCTACGGCTATTGTACGGTCGGGCGGGTGATCGCAACAGGGTCGGCGGTGAAGGGCGACTGGCTGGGCTGCCGGGTCTTTGCCTTCCATCCCCATGAAAACCTCTTCTGCGCCCACCCCTCGATTCTCCATCCCATCCCCGGTGATCTGGATGATGAGACTGCCCTCTTCCTTCCCAACATGGAGACCGCGGTCAACCTCCTGCTGGATGGTGCGCCCCTGATCGGTGAACAGGTGGTCGTCATCGGCCAGGGCATCGTCGGGCTGCTCGCCACCGCCCTGCTCGCCCGTTTTCCGCTGGCATCCCTCACTACCCTTGAATCGCGCCCTTTGCGGCGCGAGGCCTCGATCCGTCTCGGTGCCACCCTCTGCCTTGATTCGGCGGCACCGGACCTTTTTGCCCGGATGGGTGCGAGTCCCGGCCAGGGCGGTCAGGCAGATCTGGTCTACGAACTTTCCGGCAACCCGGCAGGCCTGGACACAGCGATAGCCTTGACGCGCCCCAGCGGCCGGGTGGTGGTCGGCTCCTGGTACGGCAGTAAAAAGGTTGACCTGGACCTGGGATCTTTCTTCCATCGCGGCCGTCTTACCCTGCTCAGCTCCCAGGTGAGCAGCATCGCCCCCGCGCTCTCGGGCCGGTGGCAGGCCCGCCGCCGTCTGGATGTGGCCTGGGAGATGCTGCGTCAGGTGCGGCCCCAGACCTGCATCACCCATCGCTTCGCCCTGGCGGATGCCGCCTTGGCCTATGCGCTCATTGACCGCAGCCCGGGCGAGACCATTCAGGTCATCTTCGAATACCCTTCCACAAACACGCTGTGAAATTTTGCAAGGAGCAAAAAAAGCATGTATAGTCTTGGGATGCGGCGCGAATTCAGCGCCCGGCATTATCTGATCGGCGGTGACTGGGGAGCAGAAAACAGCGAGCATGCCCATCGGTATCGGATGGAACTGGTCCTCGAGGCCTTGAGCCTGGATCGTCACGGCTATCTGGTCGATATTGTCGAGGTGGAACAGCACCTGGAGGCGGTGGTTGCCGATTTTTCCGGCCATATCCTCAACGATCTTGCCGCCTTTGCCGGCCTCAACCCCAGCATTGAGCGATTGGCCACCATCATCCATGCCGCCTTTCGGACACGATTCGCCCATCTCCGGCTCGAGGCTCTGACCGTCACCCTCTGGGAGGATGATATCGCTTGGACCTCCTACCGCGCACCCCTCTGATGCGCATCGGCCTGATCATCTACGGCAGCCTGGAGACCCTGACTGGCGGCTACCTCTATGACCGAATCGTGGTCGAAGGCCTGGAGCGGCTGGGCCATGAGGTCGAGGTGATCAGTCTCGCCAGCGTTTCGTATCTCCGTCGGCTCGGCCATGGTTTGACGTCTGACCTCTGCCAGCGGCTACTGGCCGGACGATTCGACATCCTCCTGCAGGACGAACTCTGCCATCCCTCTCTTTTTTGGGTGAATCAACACCTGCGCCGCCTGCACGGGCCTCCGCTGGTCGCCATCGTCCACCACCTCATGTGCCGGGAACCGCGACCTGGGTGGCAGAACTGGCTCCTGGCCCTGATTGAACGAGGGTATCTTACCTCGGTGGATGGCTTCATCTTCAACTCGAAGACCACCGGAAGGACGGTGAAAACTCTGGTGGGCGAGCACCAGCCCCACGTTATCGCCTACCCGGCGGGAGACCGTTTCGGCAGCCCCCTTTCCCCGGACAGTATCGGCAGGCGGACTCGCCAGCCCGGGCCTTTGCAATTGCTCTTTCTGGGCATCCTCATCCCCCGGAAAGGTTTGCTGCCCCTGCTCAGCGCTCTGGCCGGAGTGGACCGAGAGCTCTGGCGCCTGACCGTGGTGGGCAGCTTCGATTTCGACCCAGCCCATGCCGCCGCGGTCCGGGAACAGGTCGACCAATTGGGCCTGGCCGATTCGGTCCAGTTCATCGGCCCTTGCTCGGATGACCGCCTGGTGGAGATCATGCGCGCCAGCCATCTGTTCTGCATGCCCTATGCCTATGAGGGGTTCGGCATTGCCCTTCTGGAGGCCATGGCCTTTGGCTTGCCGGCC
>JASFIY010000412.1:0-3532 GCA_050122415.1 Desulfobacteraceae bacterium | reverse complement strand
ACAAAGAAATTATGCCGCCGTTGATTGCGCCAGGCCGGCCCAAGACGAGTAATGGAAGAGGCGGAATACTGCGATCGGCTGGTGATCATGGATCAGGGCGAGATCCTGGCCGAAGGCACGCCGGCTTAGATAAAGGCCCCCTTTGCCACCGATGACCGGCCGGAGCCGACCATGGAGGACGCCTTCATCGGGCTGATCGAAAACCGCGCCCAGGAGGCCTCATGAGCGATCGCGCCAGACCGTCCCGCCGCCCCGGCCGACGCTGGATGCGACTGCGGGGGATGATGCGCAAGGAGTTCCGACAGATCGTCCGCGACCCCTCCAGCATCGCCATCGCCTTCGTGCTGCCGCTGATCCTGCTCTTGATCTTCGGCTACGGCGTATCGCTGGACGCCACCGACGTTCCCCTGGCCCTGGTGGTGGAAGCCCCCTCGGCCGAAACGGCCGCTTTCGTCGGCGTCTTCGAGCGTTCGGCTTATTTTGCGCCCCGGCGCTTCGCCTCCGTCCAGGCCGCCGAAGACGCTCTGAAAAGGGGCCGGGTGGATGGCATTGTCTGGCTGCGGGGCAATTTCGCGGCCGACCTCCTGGACGGCGATCCCGCCGCCATCGGCGTTTTCATCAACGGGGTCGACGCCAACACCGGTAGAATCGTCAAGGGATACGTGCAGGGCGCCTGGCGGCGCTGGCTGGGGCACCAGGCGGCATCCCGGGGGGTGCGGCCGGCGGTGCCCGTGGCCGTCGAGCAGCGGGTCTGGTTCAATCCCGGCCTGCGGAGTCGCAATTTTCTGATCCCCGGTCTGATCGCCGTCATCATGACCTTGATCGCCGCCCTCCTGACGGCGCTCGTGGTGGCCCGGGAATGGGAGCGCGGGACCATGGAGGCCCTTTTGGCCACGCCGATCCGGGTGGCCGAAATCCTGCTGGGCAAGATCACGCCCTATTTTGTCCTCGGCATGGGCGGGCTGCTGCTCTCGGTGGCCATGACCATCTGGCTTTTCGACGTACCGCTGCGCGGCAGTCTCGTTGTGCTGATGGGCGTGTCGGCCCTTTTTCTGCTGGCCGCGCTGGGGATGGGACTGTTGATTTCGACCCTGGCCCGAAACCAGTTCGTGGCCGGCCAGGCGGCGATCATCGTGACCTTCCTGCCGGCCTTCATGCTGTCCGGCTTCATCTTCGACATCCACAGCATGCCGCTGATCATTCAGGCCGTCACCTACCTGATCGCGGCCCGCTACTACGTGGCGATTTTGCAGACCGTCTTTGCGGCGGGAAACGTGTGGTCGGTCATCTGGCCCAACGCCCTGGCCCTGGCCGTCATGGCAGCCGCTTTTTTACTGCTGGTCAGCCCGCTGCGGCCGGTGGACATCCTGCTGGGCAAGGCCATTCCCGGTTTCGTCATCGGGGCGGTGGAGGCCAGTTTCATCATCCTGGCGGCGGTGGCCTGGTTCGGCGTGCCCCTGCGGGGCAGTCTGCCGGCGCTCTACGCCGGTCTGGGGATTTTCCTGCTCTCGGCCATCGGCGTGGGGTTGATGATTTCCTCGCTGGCCGTCACCCAGCAGCAGGGGCTTTTCGGCGCCTTCCTTTTCCTGGTGCCGGCCATCATCCTGTCGGGGTTCGCAACCCCGATCGCCAACATGCCGATCTGCATGCAGCACCTGACCCTCCTCAATCCGCTGCACTATTTCATGGTCATCCTGCGCAGCGTCTTTCTGGAAGGCGCCACGGCGTCCATGCTGTGGGGGCAATGCTGGCCGATGGGCGTGATCGGCGTCGCCACCCTGGTCTGCGCCGCCTTCCTCTTCCGGCGCCGGATGCATTGAAAAAACCGGTCCTGAGAGAACGCGCCTCTCATGGAGGCCGTGGTGCCTGCCGATGAACTGCAAAAGGCCAAAAACCAGGTCTTCTCCCTCTGAAATCCCCTAAACCGGCCCCGGTATGCATGAATGAAGGACCTCATAGAAAAATCAGGCGGTCGGGCTTTTCGTGAAAATCGCTCAGCAAGCGGCCGAAATTCCAACCAACCCGGCTTCCCAAACCACGCCGCTTTTGAAAAAGGTGTTTGGAAAATAGCCGGCAGCGCCTCTCCCCCATACGGTATGGGAAACCGTTTTTTTCCCAAGCCCCCCGGAAATCAGGCTTGGCAAGTGTTGATGGAACCGGTAACCTGCATCGGGTGCAACAAAAATAGAAGGGGAGCAGCTCTTGGAAGATTCCAGCATTTCCACGAACGGGATTGAGCGTTTGATAGGGGACTTCATCGGCACTTCGCCCCAAAATTCCATGCAGGATGGCACTGGGGAGCGGGCCTGGGATATGGCCTTGGTGGGCTTTGCCTCCGGTGCCGACCCGATTTGGCAGCAATACAAAGAGTATGTCGGGGCCTTCCACTGGACCCCTTGGGAGGTCTTCAACCAGCACCGCTCCAGGGAATCGGCAGCAGCCGAGGAACTGACCGTCGTTTCGTGGGTGCTGCCCCAGCGGGAGTTTGTCCGCAAGGCCAATCGCAGGGCCAGGAAGTACCCATCCGAAGCGTGGGCCCGGACAAGGGTCTTCGGCGAGGAGTTCAATACGGCCTTGCGCCGGCACGTGGCCAAGAGTCTTGAACAGCTCGGCCATCCCGCCATCGCCCCGATGTTGGCTCCCAACTGGACCGTCGTCAAATCGGAGCGGTTCTCCTATGCCTCTTCGTGGTCTGAGCGTCATGCCGCGCATGCCGCCGGGCTGGGCACCTTCGGTCTGTGCGACGGGCTCATAACCGCTAAAGGCAAGGCCATGCGCGTCGGATCGGTTGTGGCCAAGATATCACTTCAGCCGACGCCGCGGCCTTACAGCGACCACCGGGCCTACTGCCTCTATTTCGCCCATGGCACTTGCGGCAAATGCATCGGCCGCTGCCCGGCCGGGGCGATTACCAAAGCGGGTCACGACAAGGAGAAGTGCCGGCAGCACTTGGCCGGCAGCCGGGGGCACGTCAAAAAAACCTATAAATTCGAGGGCTACGGGTGTGGCCTTTGCCAGGTAGGCGTCCCCTGCGAGGCCGGGATACCGGTTGCGACATCAGGGTCGCGGCAATAAATAATTGCACAATATGGCGCTGGATTTTGGTTCGTCACCCAGGCGCATTCGCCGGCAACAGGTTCCCCGGTGCCTGTGCGATTCCGGTGGATGCCGAAAGTTGAGCGGGAAATTCTGGAAAAACATATTACACTGCTGTGCGGAGTTATTCGGGTATCGGAAGCGGGCCGTGATCAGCCCACTTCAATCGCGGTTTGGGCGCGAGGCCAAAATTGTATTGACAACTTTACCAATTCTGGCCTACTGATTCCCCTCACAAACACGGGAGGGTCGCTTTTCACATTGAACACCGCACCTCCCCCTTGCCGCTTCACCACCAACGGGTCGATCTGCTGACGGGCCGGATCCGGGTGCGCGCTCACGCCCCTCGCGACCGGATTCCGTCTGACCTCGGGGTCTCGGCAAGACATGATTCCACCATCTGGCGCAGGATTTTGGTTCGTCATCAAGGCCCATC
>JASFIY010000411.1:0-3534 GCA_050122415.1 Desulfobacteraceae bacterium | reverse complement strand
CCACCCCCAATTCGATCCCGCGCGTGTCGAACTGGCCATCGTTACCAACGGCACCCTGTTTTCAGATGTCATCGTCCGCTTCGTCTCCGACCACGGCATCAGGTTTGGCATCAGTTGTGACGGCCCGGCCCACGTCCACGACCGCTTCCGGAAAACCCGCGGCGGATCGGGATCGGCCTGGCTGGTGGACCGGACCATCAGATTGGCCCTTGCATCCTTGGACACGGTGCTCGTAAATGCGGTCTACCGTCCGGAAACCCTCCCCAGCCTGCCGGAAACGGTCGACTATCTTTCCGAACTTGGGGTTCGGCACATCTACCTCAACGCGGACTATTCGGCCGCCTGGAGTCCCGACGATCTGGCCGCCATACCGGATTGCTACCGGCAGGTGGCCGATCGCTACGTCAGGTACTACCTGGCCGGGGAGCCCCGCTTTATCAGTCTGATCGACAGTAAAATCACCGTAATCCTGAGGGAGGGGTATGCGCCAGCGGAGCGCTGCAGCATGGGCAAGGGCGAAATGGCGTTCACACCGGACGGCAGCATTTACCCCTGCGAGAGGCTTGTGGGCGTCGACAACCATCGCCATTGCATCGGCCACGTGGATACCGGTATCTCTCTTGATCGGTTCGCCTGTCACCTGGCCCCCGGACCGACCAAAAACAGGCCTTGCCTGACCTGCAAAATCCGCGATTATTGCATGCACTGGTGCGGGTGTTCCAACTATTTTGCGACCGGATATTACAACCGGGTAAACGAGTTCATTTGCAAGTCTGAAAAAGCCGCCATCCAGGTCGCTTTCGAGGCGTTCCAGGAGCTGGAGCAAAAGGCGCCGTACCAGTTTTTCGATCACATATCAGGCCGCCCCCAGTGGAATGCTGTAAAAAGTCCCCAAATTACTTAAAATGAGGTCTATCCATGTCTGAGTCACCTGCCCGGGCACCTCCTGACAAGTGGTGCTGACGCGACCGGAAGCTCCCAAGGACCGGAAGAATTTTCCCCATGACACCATGAAAGGACGACCCCATGAATGGAACCTACGCTTTAGAGCCATACGAGGGAATCGACGGCGGCAAGCTCATTCTGTGGATGTCCCACCACAGGGTGATCGCCAAATTTATTGAGAGACACAAACTGGCCCCCGTGCCTCAGGAACATTTGTTCAGGATGCCGGTGCGAGTTTCGGAAGAGGCAAGGGAATCAGCTGAGCTCACCCTGAAGCCATACCCTTTTCCGGGTGGAATCCGTATTCCGCATCTGCACTTCAAGGGGGAATTGTACCTGCTGGAGCGGGAGCAGTGGAAGGAGTTCGCCGGCAACACGATCAAGGGCTTCAGGGAAAAGCTGGAGCGCGCCAACGACGTCAACTTCGAACAACTGATGGAAATATCCGAGGCCGTCAGCACCCTGACGTGAGTTCTTTGCAGGACGACTGATTGTCACCGCTATGTTCTCACAACCCGGGGGTGCGGCTTGCACATACCTTGTGGCATTCCCGGTGCGTTTGGGCTGACCATTCGATGCGATACATTGGCCCGGCGGGACCACTCACCGGATCCTGCGGTAGACCAACACAATCCCGACTGCAACCCGCCGACCCTATCCTGTGGGCGCCGCTCCGGGGTCTTCTTCCAGGGCCATCTGATCCTCCTCGGTCTGTCGCGCCAGGGCTTCCACCCCGCAGGAGCGGAAGTAGGCCGCGGCCGCGGTCAAGCACCCCCGGGCCTGGTCGCTGTCGCCTTGCTCCTGGTAGAAGCGGCCCCAGGCGCGGTAGGCCCGGGCCAGGGTCGCCTTGGCGCCGATCTCCGCGGCGGATTCGACGGCGTCTTGAAAATATGCCGCCGCCTGCTTTTGGGCGCAAAGCGCCCATTCCGCTTGGCCCCCGGCGCGGGCCTTGCGGTAGAGCTCCGCATAGACGGATGCGACCATCGTCCCGAAGGCGGCAAAGCGCAGCTTGCTGCCGTTTTGCCGCCAGTTGCGGCAGCATTCCTCCAAAAGTGAAAGACCCTCGTCGACTTTGCCTTCCCCCACCAGGATCACCCCCTTGAAAAAGCGCGCCGGCTGGCCCCCGAACTCCGCCCCGAACTCCTTGCAGAAGGCCTCGCCTTCGGCGATCTGGCGCTTGGCCTCGTGAACCCGCCCGTTTACCATCAGGCCGTAGGCCAGGGCCAACTTCGGGAAGATCGCGTACCAGGGGTCCACCGAGACCAGGACGGCTTTTTCGAAAAACCGGCAGGCATCGGGGATCTCGCCCCCGGTTAGCGCGCTCCAGCCAAGACAGCAGTAGCCCATGCCCTTGGCGCGGTAATCCCCGTGCTCGCGGCCGAATTTAAGCAGCATCTCGCCGGTCGCCGCGGTCGCCGCCATCTCGCCCTTGTGCCAGAGGGCGTAGCCTGTGGCGGCGACGGAGCTGAAGTAGATGAAGTTGTCGCTTCCCCCCGCGCGATGGATCTCCTGGGCCTTTGCGGCGTGGGCCAGCGCCTCGTCGAGCAGCCCCAGCTCGCTGCAGACCCAGGCCAGCCAGCAGCTGGCATAGCCGACGAAGGCCATGTCCTCCTTTTCCTTGGCCAGGGAAAGGGCCGTCAGCAGCGTTTGGTGGGCCTCCCGGAAGTGTTCGCGGTGCCACAGGGCGCAGCCCAGCCAGGCGTGGAACATGCCGCGGGTTTTGTCGTCGCTGAGCCGATCGGCGCTCTGCCTGTGGTCGCTTAATAGCTGCAGCAGCTCCTCGTAGCGCCCGCGGTAGTAGTGGACGAACGCCCACTGGTTGATCAGTGCGATCTTCTGGCGGTCGCTTTCCGGCGGGCTGAAGTGTCGCCCGATCCGGTCGTAGGCGCTCTGGTAGTAGCGGTGGGCTTCCTCCAGCGCATAGCGCCCCAGGCTCTTGGCCCCGGAGGCTGCCAGGTAGGCCACCGCCTTGTCGGGGGAGGCGCCGCGCTGAAAATGGTAGGCCAGGGCCTCGTAGCATTCGGGCAACCGGTCCGCGTAGAGCTCCTCCAGCACCCGGGCGACCCGCTCGTGGATCGCCTGGCGCCGGGCGGTGACCAGCCCCCCGTAGACCACCTCCTGGGTCAGGGCGTGCTTGAAGATGTATTCCACCGAGGGCCTGAAGCTGCGGGCCTTGATGATGTCCAGGGTCTCCAGGCTGCCCAGGTGGTGCCAGAGATCGGTGTCGCAATCGGTGATGCGGCATAAGATGTCGTGTGAAAAGGAGCGGCCGATCACCGCCGCCTCCTGCAGGATGCATTTCACCGCGGGCTCCAGGCGGTCCACCCGGGCGGCGATCACCCCGTGCACGGTGGCCGATATCCGGGCCTCGCCGATGGTTTTCAGCAGCACCCAGCGGTCTTTTTCAGGCGCGAGAACCTCGGATTCCACCAGGGAGTTGATGATTTCCTCGAGGTAGAAGGGATTTCCGCCGGCCTTGTCGCGCACGAAGCGCTTCAACTCCGCGGGCAGCGCGTCGCTTTTCAAAAGCGAGCCGACCATCGCCTCGGTTTCCGCCGGCGAGAGGTCCTCCAGGCGGATCTCGACATA
>JASFIY010000410.1:0-3540 GCA_050122415.1 Desulfobacteraceae bacterium | reverse complement strand
TTCGGCCCCGCGCTTGGCCAGCACGCCGATCAGGACCTGCTGCGGCTCTTCGCCCCGGGCATCGGGAGCCGGAGCAAAGGTCGTTGCCAGAAGAAGAAATGCGATGAAAAGCGCTGTGCGCAGCCGTCGGTTCATTCTTGCCGTCTTCCTTCCAGCGGGCCGGCGCTGGGTCCCTCGGAAAGTTCGATCTTGAAGCCCTCCTTTTGGAGAAGCTCCAGGCAGGCGTCGACCACCTCCGGCGCATAGCGCACGCCGCGGTGCGTGGTGATTTCTTCCAGGGCGATTTCCAAACCGCGGGCCGGGCGGTAAGGACGAAAGGAACTGCCGGCCTCCACGACGTCCGAGACGGTCAGGATGGTGGCCTCGCGCAGGATCTGGTCGCCCTTCAGGCCCCGGGGGTAGCCCGTGCCGTCCAGCCGCTCGTGATGTTGATGGACGATTTCCGCCAGCGGCCAGGGGGCCGGGATGTTGGCGAGGATTTCGAAGCCCACCTGGGGGTGCAGCTTGATCATCTCCATCTCCACGTCCAGCAGCCGCCCGGGCCGGTTGAGGATCGAGGTCGGGATGCGGATTTTACCGATGTCGTGCAGGATGCCGGCGAAGCGGATGGCCTGGATCTGCTCCCCGCTGAGCGCCAGCTTCTCGGCGATGGCGCAGGCCAGGTGCGCCACCCGCTGCTGGTGGCCGGCGGTGTAGGGGTCGCGCATTTCCAGGGCGGACGCCATGGTTTTGACCGTGGCGTTGAGCATCTCCTGGAGTTCGGCGGTTTTTTCGTTGACCTTTTTTTCCAGCACGATGTTCTGGCTGCTGAGGTCCTTGCGCATCTGCCGCAGGGTCAGGTGGGTGCGCACCCGGGCCTTGACCTCGGCGGCGTGAAACGGTTTGGTGACGTAGTCGACCCCGCCGACTTCGAAGCCGTGGGTCTTGTGGCCCGGTTCGTCCAGGGCGGTGATGAAGATCACCGGGATCCCCTTGGTTTGCGGGTCGCTCTGCAGCCGGCCGCAGACCTCGTAGCCGTTCATCTCCGGCATCATGATGTCCAACAGGATCAGGTCGGGGTGGTGCCGTGCGGCATACTCCAGGGCTTTGGGTCCATTTTTGGCGATCCCCAGGCGATAGTCCTCCTTGAGGGTGTTCACCAGCAGGTCGATATTGGTGGCGTTGTCGTCAACGATCAGCACCAGAGCTTCACGGTTCTGCAAGTTCTTCTCCTTCGATGGTATCGAGCGCGGCCAGGTCCGTCGCGGCGGCCTGCAGGACGGTCAGGGCCCGATCGTATTCGTAGGCCCTGATGCAGTCGTCCAGTTCACGCCAGGTCTCGGGGGCCAGATGCGCCTGCAGGGCGTTGAGGGCGTGCCGGATGGCCTGCGGGTCGGCGTTTTCGAGGCCTTCCCGGATGGCGGCGAGCAACGGGCGCAATACGGCCGGGTCGCAGCTTCGGCCGGACACCCCGGCCGTTTCCGCTTCCGGAGGATGCACCAGGCTCTCCAGTGACTGGCGCACCTCATCCAAGGCCGCCTGAAGGCATTTGAAGCGCGGTCCGAAACCTTCGGTGTCGCTGGCCGGGTCGGCCGCCGCGGTTTCCAGGTCGCGGGCGGCTGCCGCCAACTCGGCGGCGCCGATAGCCGCCGCGCTGCCCCGCAGGGCGTGGGCGTTCTGGCGCAGGGCCGGCCGGTCTTCGACCCCCAGGGCGGCTTCGATCCGGGCGGCGGTTTCAGCGCCGTCTCGCGCAAAACGCTGCAGGATGCCGCGGAAGGTCGCGGCATCCAGTCCCAGTGCGCTTCGGGCCGCGCCGATCTGCAGACCGGGCAGCCGGTCCGGCAGGGTGTCCGCCGCCGGCCGGCCCGGGCGCTGGGGTTCTGAGAGCCGTTCGGGAGCAACGCTGCGGCCTTTGAGGAGCTTTCCCAAAACGCTGTAGAGGGCGTCGCGGCTGACCGGTTTGGCGATATAGGCGTTCATTCCGGCCGCAAGACAGCGCTCCTCGTCGCCCTTGAGGGCATGGGCGGTCATGGCCACGATGGGCAATTCGGCCTGGCGCGGGTCCTGCCGGATGCGGGAGGTGGCCTCCAGGCCGTCCATTTCCGGCATCTGAACGTCCATCAGAACGGCGTCGAAGCGCCCACGGCGCACGGCGGCGACGGCCTGGCGGCCGTCCGGGGCGATTTCCACGACGGCCCCGGCCTCCTCCAGGACCGCACGCGCGATTTCCTGGCTGGTGGGGGTGTCCTCGGCCACCAGGATGCGCGCACCCTCCAGCAGACTCTCGTCCGCCGCGGAAGGGCTTGGGCCGTCAAGGCGATGGTCGCTGCGGGGTTCCCCGCAGAGGGTCAGGATCGCGTTGAGCAGCAGGGCGGGGTAGACCGGCTTGGCGACGAAACCGCTGATGCCGGCGGCCATGGCAGCGGTGCGGTCGTTGTTGCGGCCATAGGCCGCCAGCAGCAGCGGCGGCGGCGGGGCGATTTCGGCGCGGATCCGACGGGCGGTGGCGAGGCCGTCCATCCCCGGCATTTTTTGATCCAGCAGGACCAGGTCGAAGGGTTCGCCCGCAGTCGCCGCCGCGTGGAGCCGTTGAAGGGCGTCCGACCCGCTTGCGGCGGTCTCCACCTGAAGACCCCAGGCGCCGGCAGTGGTTTTCAGCGCCGTCAGAACCGCCGGGCAGTCATCCACCAGCAGCAGGCGCAGGCCGGCGAGTGCCCGCAGCGGCTCGGCGGAGGCTGCGGACCGGCGCTGCTTGAATCGGGCCGTGAAATGAAAGACACTGCCCTTGCCCGGAGTGCTTTCGACCCCGATGGTGCCCCCCATGATTTTCACCAGCTGTTGGCAGATGCTGAGCCCCAGGCCGGTGCCGCCGTATTTGCGGGTGATCGAGGCGTCCGCCTGGGTGAAGGGCTTGAACAGGGCGCGGCGGTATTCGGGGGTGATGCCCACCCCGGTGTCCCGAACCTGGAACCGCAGCACATCCGGTTCGTCCTCGGTCGGCGCGACCCCCAGTTCGACCACCCCGCCTTTCTCGGTGAACTTGATGGCGTTGTCCAGCAGGTTCTTGAGAACCTGCTGCAGGCGCAGGGCGTCGCCGACCAGCTCGGTGGGGCTCTCGGGGTGGATGGCCACCACCAGCTCCAGCTCTTTTTCGGCCACCTTGTTCAGAAACATGCCGGTGACGCCGTCCAGGGCGTTTTCGAGGTTGAACGGTCCGGCATCGAGGTCCAATTTTCCGGCCTCGATCTTGGAGAAGTCCAGGATGTCGTTGATGATGCCCAGCAGCGAAATCGCCGAACTGTGGATGATTCTCAGAAAATGGGCGGTCTTGGGGGAAAGCGCGTCGTTCAGGGCCAGCTCGGCCGCCGCGATGACGCCGTTCATGGGGGTGCGGATCTCGTGGCTCATGTTGGCCAGAAAATCGCTCTTGGCGCGGGTGGCGGCCTCCGCGGTTTCCTTGGCCGTCAGCAGTTCGCGGTTGGCGGCCTGAAGTTCGGCGGTGCGGTCGGCGACCCGCTGCTCCATGTCGCGGTAGGCCTCCTGCAGGGCGGCCTCGGATCG
>JASFIY010000409.1:0-3545 GCA_050122415.1 Desulfobacteraceae bacterium | reverse complement strand
GAGCTGGCGGGCTTCCGCGACGCCTTCGCCTTCGTTTTGCTGATCGTGATCCTGCTCTTCAGGCCCACCGGGCTGTTCGGCGAAAGGCTGGAGGACAAGGTCTAATGAACAAAGCCAACGCCACCCTGCTGAACCTGGCGGCCGTGGGCTGCCTGGCGCTCTTTCTGTGGGGCGCCGGGCGCTTTCTGGACGGCTACAAGGTCCAGATCATCAACCTGATCGCAGTCAACATCATCCTGGCCCTGAGCCTCAACCTGATCTACGGCTTCACGGGGCTGTTCTCCCTGGGGCACGCCGGCTTCATGGCCATCGGCGCCTACGTCTGCGCCATGCTGGTGCTATCGCCGGCCCAGAAGGAGATGCTCTTCATCCTGGAGCCGCCGATCTGGCCCTTTTCGGTGGCCCAGGCCCCGTTTTTCGTGGCCGTGCTGCTGGGCGGGCTGGCGGCGGCCGTCTTCGGGATCCTGATCGGCTTTCCGGTCCTGCGGCTGGGGGGGGACTATCTGGGGATCGCCACCCTGGGCTTCGCTGAAATCATCCGGGTGCTGGCCAACAACCTGCCGCGGGTGACCAACGGCGCCCTGGGCCTCAAGGGGATTCCGGCCTACGCCAACCTGTGGTGGAACTACGCCTGGTGCCTGCTGACCCTCTACTGCATCGTCAAGCTGGTGCGCAGCAATTTCGGCAACGCCCTGATGGCCATCCGCGACGACGAGGTGGCGGCCAAGTCCATGGGCATCGACGTTTTCAAGTACAAGATGATCTCCTTCACCCTGGGGGCCTTCTTTGCCGGCGTGGGCGGCGCGCTGCTGGGCAACCTGTTGACCACCATCGACCCCAAGATGTTTCTCTTCGTCCTGACCTTCAACGTTTTAATGATCGTGGTCGCCGGGGGGCTGGGGTCCCTGACCGGCACCGTCCTGGCGGGGATCGTCATCACGGTGCTGCTGGAATGGCTGCGCTTCGTGGAAAACCCCATCAGCTTCGGCGGCTTCGAGATCCCCGGGATCCCGGGGATGCGCATGGTGGTCTTCTCGCTGGTCCTGCTGGTGATCATCCTTTTCCGCCGGGAGGGCATCATGGGGATGCGGGAATTCTCCTGGGAGGGGTTTTTCCGCTTTTGCGGCCGGAAAGGGCGTCCCCGATGACCGACGCGATCGTCCTTGAAACCCGTGAATTGACCATGCGCTTCGGCGGCCTGACGGCCGTCAAGGACTTCAACATCGCGGTGCCGGTGGGGGGCCTGGTGGGGCTGATCGGGCCCAACGGCGCCGGCAAGACCACCTGCTTCAACATGATCACGGGCTTTTACAAGCCCTCCCAAGGGGCGGTGATCTTCCAGGGCCGGGAGATCACCGGGGCCGCACCCCATGAGGTCTGCCGGGCCGGGATCGCCCGCACCTTCCAGAATATCCGCCTGTTCGGCAACGAAACCGCCCTGCAAAACGTCATGATCGGCGCCCACCTGCGCCAGCAGACCACCTGGTGGCACGCGCTGCTGGGCCTGCCCGGCTTCCGGCGGGAGGAAAAGGCGCTGCGGGAAAAGGCGCGGCGCCTGCTGGAGATCGTCGGGCTGGCTGACCACGGCGACGAGAAAGCCACCAGCCTGCCTTACGGCGCCCAGCGGCGCCTGGAGATCGCGCGTGCCCTGGCCACCGATCCGGCCTTTCTGCTCCTGGACGAGCCCGCCGCCGGCATGAACCCCCAGGAGACCGAGCACCTGATGGCGTTTATCCGCAGCATCCGGGAGCAGTTCAACCTGACGATTCTCCTGATCGAGCACGACATGAAGGTCGTCATGGGGATTTGCGAACGGATCTGGGTGCTGGATTACGGCGAGACCATCGCCGTCGGCAGCCCTGAGCAGATCCGCCGCGACCCCGGCGTCATCGAGGCCTACCTGGGCAAGGAGTCCGCCGCGCATGCTTAGCCTGGAGAACCTGCACGTCTATTACGGGGCGATTCACGCCATCAAGGGGGTTTCGATCCGCATCCCCAAGGGCCGGATCGTGACCCTGATCGGCGCCAACGGGGCCGGCAAGAGCACCGTCCTGCGCGCCATTTCCGGCCTGGCCAAGCCCAGGAGCGGCCGAATCCTCTACGATCAGGCCGATATCACCGGCTGGGCGCCGGAGAACGTGGTCCGCCAGGGGATCGCCCTCGCCCCGGAGGGGCGCCGGATCCTGCCGCACCTGAGCGTTTACGAAAACCTCCAACTGGGGGCTTACAGCCGCAGCGACAAGGAGGGCATCGCCGCCGACCTCGACAAGGTCTACGGCCTTTTCCCGCGCCTGCACGAGCGCTCCCAACAGAAGGGCGGGACCCTCTCCGGCGGCGAGCAGCAGATGCTGGCGGTGGCCCGGGCGCTGATGAGCCGCCCCAAGGTGCTGATGCTGGATGAGCCCTCCCTGGGGCTGGCGCCCAAACTGGTGGCGGAAGTCTTCGAAATCATCCGGGCCATCAACGCCCAGGGCTGCACGGTGCTCTTGGTGGAGCAAAACGCCTTCACCGCGCTGGGCATCGCCGACTACGCCTACGTGCTGGAGGTGGGCACGATCGTGCTGGCGGGCGAGGGCGCCCGCCTGATCAACGACGCCCGGGTGCGGGCGGCCTACCTGGGCGGCTGACGTCCCCCATCCCCAAGGCTGTGCTCCGGCCCGTGCGGGGCGCCCCGGGCAAGCGCCGGGGCGGATGGGCCGGATTTCCAAAATTCCGGCTTTCGACCCCGTCCTGAAATTTCCCAGCCCAGCCCGTTCCGGAAAATCCCCCGCCGCTCCTCCGGCAATCAACCGTATCCCGCCCCATTTTTTATCTTGACACCCTGGAATGAAACCAATATATTCATAATTGACGATATATTTGGTTTGTCCAAGGATGCTTTCGAACACCGCCCGTTTACCAGTCCATATTAAAATTTTAGGGTGTTTGGGCGTGCGCGTTCATGGGCTGTAAATATCGCTGAATAGCGAAGTTTGAATGCAAAGGCGATCCCGCGACCCCAAGCCCCGGTCGCCGCAAAGGAGCGTCGGCAATGAAAGAGCGCACCCAACTGCTGTTGATCGTGGGGGTCTTCGTGGCCGCCTACTACGTCCCCTGGAGCCATCCGGTCATCCGCCAATCGGGGCTGGAGGCCTTCATGATGCTCCAGGAATACGCCCGCGAGCATGTGCTGACCTGCCTGATTCCGGCATTTTTCATCGCCGGGGCGATCGCCGTCTTCGTCTCACAGGCCTCGGTGCTCAAATACTTCGGCGCCCAGGCCGGCAAGCTGCTGTCATACTCGGTGGCCTCGGTTTCCGGCACCATCCTGGCGGTCTGCTCCTGCACGGTGCTGCCGCTGTTCGCCGGCATCTACACCCGCGGCGCCGGCATCGGCCCAGCGACGGCGTTTCTCTATTCCGGGCCGGCGATCAACGTCTTGGCCGTCACCCTGACGGCCAAGATCCTGGGCTGGCAGCTGGGCCTGGCGCGGGCCGTGGGCGCGGTGATTTTTGCCGTGGTCACGGGGCTTTTGATGGCGCTGATCTTCCGCAAGGACGACGCCG
>JASFIY010000408.1:0-3545 GCA_050122415.1 Desulfobacteraceae bacterium | reverse complement strand
GCGCGGCTGAAGCGCCGCGGCCGGTCGGTTGGGGATGGACCGTCAAAATTTTCCCTCGCCCGCCAGTCAATATTTTGACGTCGTTGCCTGCCGGGCCCCGGTTGGTATTGCCGGCAACATTACGCTACCCCCCGGAATTCATGAGCCGTGGCTTTGGACCGATTGGCCCAGTTGTTGCTGTGAGTCCCTGAAAACCTCTCCGCGTTAAGTTCCACGGGTATCGCACGATTTGTCAGGCATCGGGTTGCGTTCGGTGCCGCAGGGGGTCAAACAGGTTTTACGGATGGGAAGAATCGCGATTTCAGCCGTTTTGGGCGCTCTCCTGGGATGGGGCGCTCTTTTTTCTTGCGCCTGGGGCAGCACCATTCCGTCCGGGTCCGCCGAAACCGCGGTGGCCCCCGGTCCCCAGGATCATCCGCAGTACAACGACCTCGCCCCGCCGACGGCGGTGGCCCTCTGCGGAGAGCGGCTGCCGCTGGAGGACCGGCGGGTGTGGGAAGGCCTTGATCTGGAATTCACCATCGCCGTCTGGAACCGGGCCCAGGTGTTTATCTGGCTGAAAAGGGCCGGCCGCTATTTCCCCTATATTGAGGCAAGGCTTGCAGCGGCGGGTATGCCCGATGATCTCAAGTATCTGGCGGTGGCGGAAAGCGATCTGCGGTCGCATGCCCGCTCGCCGGCCGGCGCCATGGGTACCTGGCAGTTTATGGAGTCCACGGCCCGGCGCCATGGTCTCGCCAAAAATGGGCAAATGGACGAGCGGCGCAATTTCGAGCGTTCAACCGCCGCGGCCCTGAGCTATCTGCAGGCCCTGCGGCAGCAGTTCGGCAACTGGACGCTGGCGATGGCGGCCTACAACTGCGGCGAGAACCGGCTGGCGCAGGAAATCAGCGCCCAGCGGGTCAGCGACTACTACCGCCTGGATCTTCCCCTGGAAACCGAGCGCTATATTTTCAGAATCGCCGCCATCAAAATCATCATGGAGAACCCGGAGGGCTACGGCTATCGGGTCGACCCGGCCCACATCTACGCGCCGCGGGCCGTGGATACCGTCGCGGTCAGCCTCCGCCACCCGCTGCACATCGCCGACCTGGCCCAGGCCCTGGGGACCGATTTCAAGCTGATCAAAGAACTCAACGGCCACATCCGCGGCCACCAACTGCCGGCCGGCCGCTACGACCTCAACCTGCCGGTCGGCAGCGGTGAGGGCATCGCGGCCCTGATCCAGGATCTCACCCCCGGCGGTGGAAATCCCAAGGCCGGCGGACCGTTGCGGCATCACGTGGTCCGGCCCGGTGAAACCCTGAGCCAGATTTCCCAGGTCACCGGGGTTTCCCTCGCCCAACTGCGCCAGCTCAACGGCATCGACGGATCTCTGATCCGAGCAGGTCAGAAGATCCGGATTGCACCCTGAATTTTCGGGCCTGGCGCGCTGCCATGCCTCCCGCCGGGCTTGGGGCCCGGACAGGCCGCCGGCGGCCAGCGGAAACGGCAAGCCTGTGGGCGCAATTATGAAGTTGTTTTGCCATTTTGGGAGGGATTTTTTCACAAACAGGGGCCGGTGCGTGCCACTCAATTTTTATGATATTGGAATTGCAGCCAAAAATCAAAACCCCATCGCGGTTTGGTTTTTGCTTGCGCAGGATGCAAGGCCTCCCGGTGAGCGCCGTATACTCAGTCCATCCCACGCAAGGGGTCACGAACACATGCCCGAATTCCTATCGGCACCGGTTTTTCCCAACGGGGACCGTCGTGCCGGCATTGAACGACGCCAGTTTTCCTACACCGGTGTGATTCCCGAGCGAAGATCGGGCAAAGACCGCCGCTCGGGAAACGATCGCCGGGGGGCGGATACCCGGCTTGCGGATACCGGTGAGCGCTGTCGCATGCTTGACCGCTGCGGGCCGACGGTGGTGCGTTACCTGTGACCCCCGCTGCTTCGAATCGGATGCCCTCTTCCGGCCGCAAACATCCCCATCCTGCTGAATTTTCAACATTGACAAGAGGTTAGTTTCCGTATATCCGGAAAAGGCGCGTGCTTTCGTGGTTGGGACAGCGTTTGGGGGGATCTGATCGCTGAACCGTCGGCGGCGTCACCCGGCCCGACGGTTTTAGCCCTGGAAAGGGACCGCTTCATCATGAGCGAGCAACGCAATACCGGCAGCCCTGTGGAGAGACGCACCGAGCCCCGTCAACTTACCGAAGACTACCACAGCGTGGAGTTCCGGCTGCTCGGCTTGGAGGCCGTTTACCAGTTTAAGATATGGGACATGTCCTGCAAGGGTATGTGCCTGTTGGTCAAGGAGGAATCCGAGGTCCTCAACCACCTGGCGGTGGGTGATATTCTTGAGATGCGCTACTGCCCGGCAGGCCCATGGGGGGACGCCCGCCGGATGCGGACCGAAATCCGCCACATTTCCAGGGACGAAAAGGGGCGTTTCAAAGGCCATCTCCTGGTGGGGCTCTCCATCTGCGAGGCGTGAGGACTCCCCTGGGACGGCATTTGGCGTCCGGGAGGACGCGCGTTATGCGGCCACCTACGCCCGCCGCCTGACGAATCAAAAGCCGGCCGAGAAAAAAGGCAAGGTCGGCGACAACCTTGCCTGAATTATCTTCGTCGCACGCGCGGCGACGGTGCCTATGCGCGCCGGACCTTCACCGCCTGGGGCCCCTTGGGCGAGTCTTCAATTTCGAAGGTGACCTCTTCAGCTTCCCGCAAGGTGCGAAATCCGCTTCCCTCGATGCTGGAGTAATGAACGAACACGTCACCCTGGCTGTCGGTTTCGATGAAGCCGTAGCCCTTTTTGTCGTTGAACCATTTAACCCGGCCCTGAGCCATGCCAACCTCCTCATGCGTGCGACTTTTTGGCCCCCAGTGGGGTTCGTCGGGAGATTTTTACGGATATGGATCCGAAGATGAGCCGTTTTCCAGGAGGCCCCCGCCAATTCTTTCTCAACCGCTTTTTGGGGTGATGAAGGCAAAACGGAAATGTCGATAATTGCCTCCCATTAGACCAAAAGGAACCCGCTGTCAAGTAAAACGCCGGCACGTTTAAAAGGCCGCCAATGCATCGCCAGAAGAGGTCTTTAGCGTAAAACCAGTCGATCTCGGGATCACCTGCCGATGCTCAGGGAGACGATAGTTTTTTCAGTAGTTGATTGGCGGCTGTCAGCAATGGGTCCCACACCGGGCCAAAGGGCGGCGCGTAGGCCAGGTCCGCCTGGCTGAACTGGGCGACGCTCAGACCGGCCTGCAGCGCCACCGCCGCGGCGTTGATGCGGTGCGCCGCGCTGCCCAGGGGCCCCACGATTTGGGCTCCCAGAAGGCGGCCGCCGGACCTGTCGCCCACCATCTGGACCCGGACGGTGGACGAACCCGGCTGTCCGTGGGCCTTGGTGCGGCTGGCGATGGTCACGGTGGCGGGATCGAAGCCGGCATCCGTCGCTTCCTGTGAGGTCAGGCCGGTTCGGGCGACCTCCAGATCGAAAATTTTGAAGACCGCCGTGCCGGCCACCCCCTGAATCTCGCCGCCCGCACCGCAGAC
>JASFIY010000407.1:0-3549 GCA_050122415.1 Desulfobacteraceae bacterium | reverse complement strand
CGCGGCCTCCTGCGAGCGGCTGAACCTGGCGGCCGATGACCCCCGGCGCTGCCAGGTCCAGATTCTGAACCCGATCACCGAAGACCAGACCACCATGCGCTCGTCGCTGCTGCCCGGGCTGTTGGAGGCCTTGCAGCGCAACAGCGCCCAACAGGTCAAAACGCTGCGGCTTTTCGAGGCGGGCAAAATCTTCATCAAGGAGACGGCCGGCGCCGAATTGCCGGTGGAAACCGAAATGCTGGCCGTCCTGTGGAGCGGGCTGCGCAGCGAGGAGGGCTGGTTTGCCAAGCCGGCGGGGTGCGATTTCTTCGATATCAAAGGGGTCGCCGAGAGGCTCTTGCAGGCCCTGCGGGTCGCGCCGGTGAGGTTTTCCCGGCTGGCTGCGGAAAACTGCCGCTACGCCAGACCCGGCGCTGCGGCCCAAATTTCTGTGGGCCCCCGGGCGATCGGCATCATCGGGGAGGTTCACCCCCGGGTGCTGCAGAACTATGACCTGAAGCAAAACGCCTTTTTCTTCGAGATCGACCTCGACCGCCTGTTCCCGCTGGTTCCCGAGGTGCCGCGGGCCTCGGCGCCGCCCAAGTTCCCGTTCGTGGAGCGCGATCTCACGGTAATCCTCGACACCGCGATCGAAGCCGGCGAGGTCCTCTCGGCCCTTGCCGAAGGCGGCCAAAAACTGGTGGAGAGTCTGCGACTGCTGGACGTTTACACAGGCCCGCCGATCCCGGGGGGCAAAAAAAGCGTCTCGGTTCGCATCACTTATCGGTCCGACACCGGCACGCTCGAGGACGCGACGGTCAGCCGCGTCCACCGGCAGCTCTCCGACAGGGTCGTGGCACGCTTCGGGGCCATGCTGCCGGCTTGATCGGCAACCTGTAACGTCTTGGGGGGCGACCCGGCATGGCGACACCCCGGCTTACGCCCGAAATACCGGATAAGTTTTACTTCAAAATCGGTGAGGTGGGCGCCATCACCGGCCTGCCGACCTACGTGCTGCGTTTCTGGGAAACCGAGTTCAAGCAGATCCGACCCAAGAGAGCCGCTTCCGGCCAGCGGCTTTACCGTAAAAAGGACGTCGCCCTGATCCTGGAGATCAAGCACCTGCTCTACGAGCGCAAGTTCACCATCCAGGGCGCCAAACAAACCCTGGAGGCCCACCGGACGCCCCCCACGCTGGCGGAAATTCGCGCGGAGCTGAAGGCCATCCGCGAACTCCTGGACCGCACCCTCTAGCGCGGGCCTTAGCGGGACAAGCCGACGACGGCGGGGTCGCCGAAAATTCTGTTGACAAGTTTTTTTTTTTGCCCTATCTTGCCATCCTTGGAAAGCGGGCATAGCTCAGCTGGTAGAGTACAAGCTTCCCAAGCTTGGTGTCGCGAGTTCGAATCTCGTTGCCCGCTCCAAACCCTGATTGCCTTTTCCGGAATTTCGCGATTTCGGGTGAGACTCTTGTGTGGCGTGATGCACTCAATGGTTGTTGCATGAATTCCTAACTTTCTCGATCCACTAGATAAAGTTTACTTGCCACCAAGGGAAACGGGCTCAAGCCCGTTTTTTGTTTTTAAGGGAGCCAACGCCACACCGTGACCGCCCGCGCCAAAAAGTCCAGGGATGGCGCCAAGAAGCCCCCGGCCGAAAAGCGCCCCGGGCACCTTGGGCGCCGCAGAGAGCAGGAAATCGCCCGACGGGTCAGGGAACTGGTGCGGCCCGCATGCGAAGCCGAGGGCCTTGAGGTGATCCATGTGGAATTCCAGCGGGAGCCGGCGGGCAGGGTGCTGCGGGTCTACCTGGACAAGCCCGGCGGGGTGACCCTGGGGGACTGCTCCCATGTCAGCCGCCAGGTCAGCGACCTGCTGGACGTGGCCCTGGAGCTCCCGGAGCCTTACAGCCTGGAGGTGACCTCCCCGGGGCCGAACCGTCCCCTGGGGGAGAAAGGGGATTTTGACCGATTCGTTGGACAGTGGGCCAAACTAAGGGTGGCAAGGCCGATCGAAGGGCAAAAAAACTTCACCGGAGTCTTGAGAGGCACAACGGAAGACGCGGTTCGGCTGGAGGCCGGGGAAAGAA
Source organism: Desulfobacteraceae bacterium (assembly GCA_050122415.1). Lineage (GTDB taxonomy): Bacteria > Desulfobacterota > Desulfobacteria > Desulfobacterales > JAABRJ01 > JAABRJ01. The sequence continues at coordinate 1,482 of JASFIY010000407.1, read as the reverse complement.
CCGTGGAGATCCCGTTTGAGCTGATCACGAGAGCCCGGCTTGTGGAAAGCAGCGGGGAGAGCTGATGTTTATCGCAGACATAAAACGAGTCATCGAGCAGGTCAGCCGCGACAAGGGAATCGATCGCGAGGTTCTCGTCAAGGCCGTTGAGGAGGCGCTTCGCTCGGCCGCCAGAAAAAAATTCGGCAGCAAAATCGACATCGAAGTCCAGTACAGCGATGAAACCGGCGAAGTGGAGGTTTTCAAGTTTCTGGAAGTCGTCGAGGAGGTGTCCGATCCGGACCTTCAAATCAGCTTGGAGGACGGTCAGGCGCTGGACCCGGACTGCGAGGTGGGCGACAGTCTGGGCATCAAAATGGACACCTCCACCTTCGGCCGGATCGCGGCCCAGTCCGCCAAGCAGGTCATCATCCAGAAGATGAAAGACGCGGAACGCGACGCCGTTTACGCCAGCTACATCGATCGCAAGGGCGAGATCATCAACGGCATCGTCCAGCGCATCGAACGCGGCGATATCATCGTCAACCTGGGTCAGACCGAAGCGGTGCTGCCCCACCGCGAGCAGGTGCCCCGGGAGTCCTACCGGCGGGGCGACCGCGTGCGGGCCTACATCCTGGACGTTCTTCAGGAAAGCCGCGGCCCCCAGGTGGTCCTGTCGCGCACGCACGCCAACTTCCTGAACAACCTCTTCCGCACCGAGGTCCCCGAAATCAGCGAGGGGATTGTGGAGATCAAGGCGGCGGCGCGCGAACCGGGAAGCCGCTCCAAAATCGCCGTGGCCTCCCACGACTCCGACATCGACCCGGTCGGGGCCTGCGTGGGCATGAAGGGCAGCCGTGTGCAAAGCGTCGTGCAGGAACTGCGCGGGGAAAAAATCGACATCATTCCCTGGCACATCGATGCGGCCAAATTTGTCTGCAATGCTTTGGCCCCGGCGGAGATCTCACGGGTGATCATCGATGAGGAGAACCGGTCGATGGAGGTCATCGTGCCTGACGAGTTTCTGTCCGTGGCCATCGGCAAGCGCGGCCAGAATGTGCGCCTGGCCTCCAAGCTGACCGGCTGGCACCTGGATGTCCGAAGCGAAGAACTCTACAATCAGGACATGCAGGCCGGATACGAATCGCTGCTGGCGCTGCCGGATGTCGGCGACAGCCTGGCGGACGCGCTGGTGGAGAAAGGGTTTTACTCCACCGAGGAAATCAGTCGCGCCGTGGTGGATGACCTCCTGGCGGTGCGGGGCATGTCCGAGGAGGAGGCCGCCCGGCTGATCGCCGTCGCCCGCGATGCCGTCAAGCAAGCGGCCGAGGCGGCCGAAGCCCAGGCGGCGGCGGCGGCCGAGGAGGAGGCGGCGGCCGAGGAGACAGCGGCGGCGGCTCTGGAAGATACCGCTGAAGCGGAGCTCGCAGCCGACCCGGAATCGGCAGAACCCACAGACGCGGCGGCACCCCAGCCGGAAGCCGCGGCGGCCGAGGAGGCGGC
>JASFIY010000406.1:0-3550 GCA_050122415.1 Desulfobacteraceae bacterium | reverse complement strand
AGATTCCGCCGGCATCAACAGATCGGACGACGCCCAACCCAGCACCGGCGCGGGCGAAGCGCCGGCGGTTGCCTCCCTTCGGTAGAGCGGCGCCAGGTCCGGCTGGGCGCTGTATCGGATCGGCGGGGTGGGATCGCGGCCCCCGGAGGCAGCGGTGAAGACCTGCACCCATGGGGTGGTCGCCCGTTTTGTGAGACGGTCTGCATCCGGGTCGATGGGGGGACCCACCGGTGAGGCTGTTTGAAGGGGGAAATTCAGGGCAAAGGCCGGATAACCCGGCACAAATCGCACCACGGTATCAAAACGGGCGGGGATCAGAAGGGTCTCGGTTCCCGAAAAACCGCAAAGGAGGCGATCGTCGCCCTTTAGGGCTTCTCCGTCGCCGGTCGCCCGGCCCAGGAGAAATTCACCGGACGGCGCCAGGTAGATCTCTTCGGATTCCGTGTCCCCGAGTTCCGATGCGGCCTTCTCAAACACCAGCCGCGGCAAGGCTTCCGGATCGGCGGGGGTCATCGGCGTGAGCGTCACACGCCGACCCAGACGGGTCCTGAAGTGGGACGGCAGGGGGTCTCCCCGGGATCGCCCGGTTAGCCGAAATTGGAAATGGCTGCGGTGGGGGTTGCGGGCGCAAATGGGGTCCAGCCTGACATTGAACCGGTGGGGAACGGATCCGGGAGCGAAAACCGGGTATCGGACCGCACGAACGGCCGTGCGCCCGCGGGTCGAAACCTCCTGGAAGAAGATCCGCAATCCCGGTTCAAGAATATCCAGACCCGTTGCTGCAGTCCCGGGGGCGAGGGTCAAATCAAAACCCAGGCACCCGGTATATTCGCCGGCCAGGGAAAGAAGAATCTGCCGCCCGATCCCCGTCACGCCCGCGGGGTGACGCCGTGAATGGAAGCTGAAGTCGCCGGATACCGCCGGCAGCGACAGGGCAATCCCCCCGGTTGATGAATCCAGATCCAGGACACACCCCCGGGGAATCGACAGCCAGAATGACGGAGACAGGTTGAGACTGGTGGCGGCGGATACCCGGCCGACCGAACGGCCGGATGCATCCCTGCCCATTGCCAAGGGAAGAAATTCTACGCTCCAGCGGGGAAAGGGGTCCGCCGGGTTTCGAATCCAGACCATGCGGCATCGACTGTAGGCCGGATCTTTCAAAAGGCCCGCGAGATTCCGAACGAACCCGTCGATGTCCAAATCGGCGGCCGCGGTTCTTAAAAAAAGGTAGATCCCCGTCGGCATTTCCCAGGTGCGGGACAGGGGCAACACCGTGTCAGCCAGCGGGCCACCGGGCCAGAACCCCACGCAGTAGGCCTCCGGGCATCTCGATCCGAAGTCCGCTTCCAAAAAGTAGAGGTCGCTTTGCGAAGCGGGTTTCCGAAAGATCGGCTCTGCCATGGCGCTCACCCTCCCGATCCCAGGATGCGAAGCGCGTCCCCCGCGACAAGGGGCAGGTCGAGGGTGTCGGTGCCGTTCCAGTAGCGATGCCCGCTATTTTTCCCGCCCACGGGAACCCGCGTAAAACGGCTTCGGTCAGGCGCTTTTGCGTCCTGAACCGGACCCTGCCACCGGTCAAAGGGAAATACGGTTCGGTCGACCAGGTTTCGGGGCGCAATGGAAACGGATCGTTCCACGAGATCCCGCACCCGCGTACCCACCGGCACATGGGTGGCGGCCTGGTTGACAAAAACGGCGATCTCCGGAATGACCAGCGCCCTTCCTCTGAAGTAGACCACGACCGTTTGGGCGGTTTCTTCAACATCCTGGTTTTCAAGATACTGCCGGGTTGCCGCCGCCAAGTCCTTGAGGGTGTCGGCGCCGACCAGGGTGATGTGCTTTCGGGGGCCGACGCTGCCGGGCGAATAACCGGCGGAAACGGCGGTGGGGTAGAAGAGGCGATAGAAAGCTTTGTTTCTGCCGGGTTTTTTAAAATCGATGAGGCCGCCTGCGCCGCCGTCGTCCCCCCCTTTGGGATTCTCCACCCGGGTCGGCTGGATACGTTCTAAAAATCCGTTGAAGCCCAGGAACATTTCCCGGCCCTGCCGGTGCCGGACGATCGGGTAAAAACTGGTTCCGCTGCCCACATACCCGTTGATGTTACCTTCCGCCTCACCCACGAATTGATAGACCTGGAAGTCCACCCGGACCCGCATGCCGGGATGGAGATCGATGTAGCCGTTCTCCGGGTCGAACCCGTAGCGGTAGAAAAGCACTTCTTCAAATGTCATGGGAATTGTCGACGCCACCGCCGCCTTGACCTGATAGAGGAACTCGGGCGTCTGCCCGGTCGCTTCCAGCCGGATCAGGAAGTCCCGGTAAGCGGACCGGATCCCGGATCTTAGGGTTTCAGCAGATTGAAAGTTCCACACCGTTTCCGAAACCGATATAACCAACCGGCACCCCTTTCCGTTCTCCTCCCGGCGGGCTTGGAAAAGAGGCGGGTCCGAAGCCAGCGGGGCGAACGTTTCACCCGGGCAGGGGAGATAAATCTCGACGGGGTTTGCAGACGGACGATTCTCGCTCCCGTAATACAGATAGGGCTGAACATCCGCCTCGTTTTCTGAAAAATAATACCCCGGCGGGCCCGGGGAATCGCAGGCCATGATGGCAATCGCCGCCAGGAGAAGAAACGCCACCCGATACCGCCGGCGGGGGCAAAAAACATCATTTTGAATGGGGGCTGCCATGGCTCATTTCTCCTAAGGCAATGGGTTCAGGAAACCCCGGCGGACAACAACCGGCAACAGGCGAGAAAATCCCGGCTCGTTGGAAATAGGGTGTGGAAACCCTTCAGTGGGCCATCCGATTTTCGAACGGAACACGCGACGGGAATCATTAAGGACAAGGCGACAAGTGATCGCTATGGGCCTTCAGGCCCCCCCGCAGCCCTTACGCCCTCGGGCTCAGCGGGTTTTAGAAGGGCGGGCAACTTGGGAAACGTATTTTCACCCTAAGTCCACATTGCGCGGTTGTAAAGGGTTGCGTATGATCTGATCTTGGACATAAGAGGGTCATGGCCATCAGATCCACCCTTTTCGGCTGTGATTATAATCGAACATCGTTGGTATTATTGAAATGGATATCTGCATGGTTATTGGAGGCATCTGCAACAGTCATGAACGATCTTATATTGTTTATTTTTTTTTATTATCTATTCTGTTTTTCTCCAAGTATGCCTCCGTAGTATTCTTCAGCACATTCTGGACACACACTATGCGAAAAATCAGCCTTTGAATGTGAACGAAAATATTTTTCGATAGGAATCCAATCACTTTCGGATCGAATTTTTTTGCAGAATGAACAAATTGGGAGAATGTCTTCAAAAAACTCAAGTCTTCTCAATATAGTATGAGTCAATGAGACTATAATGTATGCCAATATCATAATTACAACTGATTCAAAAATGCTTTCAGAGTAATTAAAAGGCGTAGCCATTGCACCAAATAGTAAATAAGGTAGATCTAAAAGTTCATCCAGCCAAATAAGAAGAATTATACTTGAAAATCCTATTATTTCTATCCAAATTATTCTTTTTATTAATTGT
>JASFIY010000405.1:0-3559 GCA_050122415.1 Desulfobacteraceae bacterium | reverse complement strand
CAGCGGCCGCTTGTTGGTGCCGGTGATGACCCGGCCGTGCCGGCCGTTGTCGAACAGCACATCGACGGCCTCCTGCAGCATGCGCTTTTCGTTGCGCACGATGATGTCGGGGGCCTTGAGATCGACGAGCCGCTTCAGGCGGTTGTTGCGGTTGATGACCCGCCGGTAGAGATCGTTGAGATCCGAGGTGGCGAAACGCCCGCCTTCCAGCGGCACCAGCGGCCGCAGATCCGGGGGCAGCACCGGGATGATGTCCATGATCATCCAGGCCGGGTTGATTCCCGAGCGGCGAAAGGCGTCGATGATTTTGAGGCGCTTGGAGAGCTTCTTGCGCTTGGCCTCGGAGCCGGTCGCCTGGATCTCGGCTTTGATTTCCGTGTAGAGGGCCTCCAGATCCAGCTCCTCCAGGAGTTTTTTGACCGCTTCGGCACCGATCCCGGCCTCGAATTTGGACCCGTGGGTTTCCAGCGCCTCGCGGTATTTTTCGTCCGACAGCAGCTGATATTTGCTGAGCCCCGTGTCCTTGGGGTCGATGACGATGTAGCTGTCGAAGTAGAGGACCTTCTCCATGCTTTTAAGGGTCAGGTCCAGCAGGTTGCCGATCTTGCTGGGCAGGCTCTTCAAAAACCAGATGTGGGCGCACGGCGTGGCCAGTTCGATATGCCCCATGCGCTCCCGGCGGACCTTGGACTGGATGACCTCCACGCCGCATTTTTCGCAGATCACGCCGCGGTGCTTCATCCGTTTGTATTTGCCGCAGTTGCACTCGTAATCCTTGGTGGGCCCAAAGATCTTGGCGCAAAAAAGGCCGTCGCGCTCGGGTTTGAACGTGCGGTAGTTGATGGTCTCGGGCTTTTTGATCTCCCCGTGGGACCACTGCCGGATCTGCTCAGGCGAGGCCAGGCTGATTTGAACGGCGGTGTAGTTGCGCGGATCGGTGGGCTTGGCAAAAAAATCGTATAACGTTTCCATATCGGTTTCCTGTCTTAGGAATGATGAGGGGCGCGGCAAAACGGCAGAACACCGCGGCAGCGGACGCTCCGGCGAACCCGGCGGCCAGGCTTACTCTTCTCCCTCAAGCAGCTTCACGTCCAGGCCAAGGGCCTGAAGCTCCTTGGTGAGCACTTTGAACGATTCGGGAATGCCGGGCTCCAGGACGTTCTGCCCTTTGACGATTTTTTCGTACATCCGGGTGCGCCCGGCCATATCGTCGGACTTGACCGTCAGAAATTCCTGCAGCGCATGGGCGGCGCCGTAGGCCTCCATGGCCCAGACCTCCATTTCGCCCAGGCGCTGGCCCCCGAACTGGGCCTTGCCGCCCAACGGCTGCTGGGTCACCAGCGAATATGGGCCGATGGAGCGGGCGTGGATCTTGTCGTCGACCAGGTGGTGCAGCTTGAGCATGTACATGGTGCCCACCGTGATTTTCTGATCGAAGGGCTCCCCGGTGCGGCCGTCGTAGAGGGTCGCCTGGCCGGTGGTCGACAGCCCGGCCTCCTTGAGCAGGGCCTTGATCTCACTCTCCTTGGCACCGTCGAAAACCGGGGTCGCCATATGGACACCCTCCCGGTAGTAGCCGACATAGTCGGCCAGCGCATGGTCGTCCAGGGTGTCGAGAAAAGCCTGCTGTTCGGGTTTGTCGAAGAGTTTCTGGACCTTTTTGCGGAGCTCGGCGTGGCGCTGCTCCTCCACCAGGGCATTGAGCTGTCTGCCCAGGCCCTTGGCGGCGTGTCCCAGGTGAATTTCCAGAATCTGGCCGACGTTCATGCGCGACGGCACCCCCAGGGGGTTGAGCACCATGTCCACCGTGCTGCCGTCCTCGAAATAGGGCATATCCTCGACGGGGTGGATGCGGCTGACGACCCCCTTGTTGCCGTGGCGTCCGGCCATCTTGTCGCCCACCGAAAGCTTGCGCTTCATGGCCACATAGACTTTGACCAGCTTGATCACCCCCGGCGGCAGGTCATCGCCTTTTTCGTAGCGGCTGACGTGCTCCTCGAAAGCCAGGCGACAGGCCTCACGCTGATCCCGGTAGCGATCCAGGGTCTCGTGCACCTGCTCGGTCGCCTGCTCATCTTCCAGGACAACGCCTTCCAAATGCGCCAGGGGGATATCCGCCAGAATCTCCGGCGTGATTTCGGCGCCCTTGGCCACCAGCGTGCGTTTGTCCTTTTTCAGCGGGGCCACGCTCTTCTGGCCGGCCAGGATTTCCGCCAGACGCTGGCGCACCACCTTGTCGATGATGCGCAGCTCGTCTTCACGGTTCTGCTCCAGCACGGAGATTTCCATGTCCTCGATTTCGCGGGTGCGGTCGTCTTTTTCAACCCCCCGGCGCGAAAAGACCTTGGCATCGATCACGGTGCCTTCGACCCCGGGCGGAATCCGCAGCGAGGTGTCCTTGACGTCCCCGGCCTTCTCGCCGAATATCGCCCGCAGCAGCTTCTCCTCGGGGGAGAGCTGGGTTTCGCCCTTGGGCGTGATCTTGCCCACCAGCACGTCGCCGGGCTTGACCTCGGCACCCAGGCGGATGATGCCGCTTTCGTCCAGGTCCTTCAGGGCCTCCTCGCCGACGTTGGGGATGTCGCGGGTGATTTCCTCCTTGCCCAGCTTGGTGTCGCGCGCCACGACCTCGAACTCCTCGATGTGGACCGAGGTGTAGATCCCGTCGCGCACAAGCCCTTCGCTCACCAGAATCGAGTCCTCGAAGTTGTAGCCGCCCCAGGGCATGAAGGCCACCGTGACGTTCTTGCCCAGGGCGAGCTCGCCGTTTTCGGTGGCCGGGCCGTCGGCGATGATCTCGCCGGCGCGGATCTTCTGCCCCTTGCGGACGATGGGGCGATGGTTGTAGCAGGTGTTCTGGTTGCTGCGCACGAATTTGGACAGGTTGTAGATCGTCACCGGTTTTTGGGAGGTGTCGGCGGCGAGGGTGTCGTGCCGCAGCACGATGCGCGCGGCGTCGACGTCCTCCACGACGCCGTCGCGCTTGGCCACCAGGGTCACACCGGAATCCTTGGCCACCACGCCCTCGATGCCGGTACCCACCAGGGGGGCCTTGCTGACGATCAACGGCACCGCCTGGCGCTGCATGTTGGAGCCCATCAGCGCGCGGTTGGCGTCGTCGTTTTCCAGAAAGGGGATCAGCGAAGCCGAAACGCTCACCAACTGGTTGGGGGAGATGTCCATCAGCTCGATTTTCTCCCGCGGCGTCATGGTGAACTCGCCCTCGATGCGCGAGGTCACCATTTCGTTGACGAACTCGTTTTTCTCGTTGATCGGCGCGTTGGCCTGGGCGATGGGGTGCTTCTTCTCCTCGAAGGCGCTCAACGAGCGGATGGTGTTGGAGACGGTGGCGTCCTTGACCACCCGGTAAGGGGTTTCGACGAACCCGTAGTCGTTGACCCGTGCGTAGGTGCTGAGGGATACGATCAGCCCGATGTTGGGCCCTTCAGGGGTTTCAATCGGGCATATCCGGCCGTAGTGCGAGGGGTGTACGTCGCGCACCTCGAAGCCGGCCCGCTCGCGGGTCAGGCCGCCGGGCCCGAGGGCGCTGAGACGACGC
>JASFIY010000404.1:0-3566 GCA_050122415.1 Desulfobacteraceae bacterium | reverse complement strand
TGTTCGCTACGATGGTCAGATGGAATTCATTCAGCCGGTTTGGTGGGCTTCCTGGTCAGAAACCGAAAGGGAAGCCTGGGAACATGCCATGCGAAACGCGGAAAAAGCATATCAGTTGCTTCTAGAGTCCGGCAGCCGCCCGGAACAAGCACGCGAGGTTCTCCCCAACAGCCTCAAAACGGAAATCGTCATGACAGCCAATCTTAGAGAGTGGATCCATGTTTTTAAATTACGCTGTAGCAAGGCATCCCACCCTCAAATTCGGTCTTTGATGCTCGCTTGCAAGCAAGGTTTCAAAGAAGCAATCCCCGTGTTTTTTGACGACTGATATTTGACGATTTTTTCCAAGGGAGTGATACTTTTTGACCTTCTAAAAAGGGGGCACATATCACACCGGCTTTTTTTGTCTAAAAATCAATTTGTTTTGGCGTTCTCGGAAACGGTATAACATCCCTAATGTTGTTTATACCGGTTAAAAACATAATCATTCTTTCAAACCCCAGTCCGAATCCGCTGTGGGGAACGGAGCCAAAACGGCGAGAGTCCAGATACCACCAGTATTCCCGAGGAGACAAACCGGCCTCCGCCATCCGCTCCTGAAGAACGTCTAAACGCTCCTCCCGTTGGCTTCCGCCAATAATTTCTCCTATTTCAGGAAGCAAAACGTCCATGGCTCCCACGGTTTTTTGATCTTCGTTCAAGCGCATATAAAACGGCTTGATATTTCGTGGGTAGTCGTAGATAATCACCGGCTTTTTAAAGTATGTCTCGGTAAGAAATTTTTCATGTTCGCTTTGGAGATCCTGACCAAAGGAAATTTCAAATTGAAATTTTTTTTTGGAATTTATAATAATTTCGATCGCATCATGGTAAGGCAGGCGTTCGAACGCCTCATCCACGGTGTTTTTCAATCTTTGGCTAAGGTTCTTATCCACAAAGCGAGAAAAAAGATCGAGGTCTTCGCTGCAGTTTTCGACGGCGAAAAGCGTCAGGTATTTAATGATTTCTTCAGCCAGGTCCATGTTTTCGGACAGATCAGAAAACGCCATTTCCGGCTCAACCATCCAGAACTCTGCCACATGCCTTCGGGTGTTGGAATTTTCCGCCCGAAAGGTCGGTCCGAAGGTGTAGACGTCCCCAAGGGCGAGGGATAGCATCTCGGCCGAAAGTTGTCCCGAAACGGTTAAATTCACCTTTTTTCCAAAAAAATCAAGGCCGTTGTCCAGAGGAAGGTTTTCGCCTTTGAGATGGTCTAGGTCCAACGTGGTGATTCTGAATAATTCGCCCGCACCTTCGCAGTCAGAACCCGTGATGATGGGGGTGTGAACGTAGCGAAAATCCTTTTCGTGAAAAAAGCGGTGAATACCGTAGGCCAGTTCGGATCGGATTCGGAAGACGGCGCCGTATTTGTTGGTTCTGGGTCTGAGGTGGGCGATTGATCGCAGGTACTCATCGCTGTGCCGCTTTTTTTGTAGAGGAAAAGAATCCGGCGATTGGCTGATCACCTCGATTTGATTTGCCCGGACCTCCCACCGTTGACCCCCGCCTTTTGATTCAACCAAACGTCCAGTGACCGCCAGCGCGGATCCGGTGTTTAACTTTTTTATTTGATTTTCATAGTTTGCAAGGCTTTCATCCGCGATGACCTGGATGTTTTTCAAACAGGAGCCATCGTTGATTTCCAAAAATGAAAATGTTTTAGAATCTCGGCGCGTTCTAATCCACCCCTTTAAATGAACATGCTCCAGAGGATTTGTGGATTCGATCAGGCTTTTTATTTTTGTGCGTTTCATGGGTGCGCCTCAATTTTTGAAACTAAAATCTCACGGTGACATAGTACCCTTGGTCACCCCGCTGCAACAAAACGATTACCGAGGATTTTAGGCGATATTTGACAATCGCTTTTTTAAAGTCGGTCAAATTTCCTATTTTTATTTCATCCAACTGGCGAATAATGTCCCCGTTTCGTGCGCCGATTCTGGCCAGGTGGGATCTGGGATTGAGGTCGGATATCGCCACCCCTTCCGGTGGAAGCCCCTTGGCGTCGGAACCCTTTTGGGTCGTGATGTCTTCAACCCGGATTCCCATCAACCGATAGGATAAATCCAGCGCCCGCTCTTTGGGGAACACACTGGCTTTCAGTTCAACCGACGTTTTTCGGTTGTTACGCACCAGTCCGATTTCAAGGGAATCCCCGGCAGCATAACCTCTGACCACGGTTTGATATTCCAATGAAGAGCCCACCGCCCGGCTGCCGATGGAAATCAGAAGGTCGCCTTCGAAAATTCCAGCCTCTGCTGCAGGACTTTGGGTCTCGACGCCGATGACGAGGATTCCCTTGGGGTTTTCCATGCCCAGATATTGCGCAAGCTTTTCGTCCACGTCCTGAACCGTTAGGCCGAGCCAAGCGGGAACGACCTCACCGAATCGAATCAGGTCCGCCACGATTCTTCTGGCCGTGTTGATCGGGATGGCAAAACCGATTCCTTGGGCCTTGGCATAAATCGCGGTGTTGATGCCGATGAGGTCGCCATTGATATTCAACAGCGGCCCCCCACTGTTTCCCGGGTTGATGGATGCATCGGTTTGAATAAAATCGTGGTAGACCCGGTCTCCGGTCCGGATGCTGCGATTGACGGCGCTGATGACACCGGTGGTAACAGTATTGGAAAAGCCGAAGGGATTGCCAATGGCGATAACCGTTTCACCGATCAGCAGGTCGTCTGAATTTCCCATGGCAACGGCCGGTAAAGGTTTTTGGGTCTCGATGCGCAGCACCGCCAGATCGGTGTCCGGGTCCGCACCCACGATCTCGGCTTCAAATTCCCGTTCATCGTTTAGGGAGACTTTAATTTTGGCCGTTTTTTCAATCACATGGGTGTTGGTTAAAATCAAGCCGCGGTTGCCGTCGATGATGACCCCCGATCCCAGGCTGGTTCTTTTTCGTCGGCGCTCAGACCCCTGTTCGAAAAAATCCTTGAAAAAGGAATCAAAAAAAGGATCCATCCCAAATGGCGAAAAAGGTCGATTCCGATCGGCAACCTCATATTCCGAACTGATGTTCACCACGGCAGGGCTGGTTTGCTGAATGGCCTTAACCACCGGACTTTGACGCCTTGAATCGATCTCGGTTTGGGCGTGGGCCGACACCCCAAGGCAAGACACCCAAAGGAAAAATAGCCCCAGGAGGGGGTATTTATTTTTGTTGCTTTGTTTTGCAAGATAGGGCAGAATACTCATTTTTGTCAAAATACCAAAAATTTTAGAAGGTTAAAAAAATATTTTCGAACATATCATGTCCATTGAATCCATTCAAGATATCCTCCCCTTGGTGGAAAAGCCCAGTCGCTACCTTGGAACGGAGATCAACAGCGTCAAAAAAAACCACCCTGCGGTGGCCTTGCGCTTCGCACTGGCCTTTCCCGACCTTTATGAAATCGGAAGCTCTCATTTCGGCCTTCAGATTCTTTACTCCATTCTCAACCAGGAGAAGGAAATAGCTGCGGAACGGGTGTTTGCACCCGGGCTGGACATGGCCGATTTCCTGCGATCCCGCGGGCTGCCCC
>JASFIY010000403.1:0-3572 GCA_050122415.1 Desulfobacteraceae bacterium | reverse complement strand
TGCGGCGCTTCATACCAAGGCCATCGTCTTCGACCGGGAGTCGGTATTTGTCGGAAGCTTCAACCTGGACCCGCGTTCGGCGGACATCAACACCGAGATGGGCCTTTACGTGGAGAGCCCGGAGCTGGCCCGCCAGTTGATTGCCTACATGGACGAGGCGGTTCTGCCATACAACGCCTACCGCGTAGAGTTGGACGAAGATGGCCGCCTCGTCTGGAAAACCGTGAAGGACGGCGAGCCGGTGGTCTACACGAAGGAGCCGGAGACCACCTTCTGGCAGCGCTTCAACTCGGGGTTCATCAAAATGCTGCCGGTGGAGGGCCAGTTGTAGGTTTTCGGCAGACGGCCGCCGCATCGGGACGGGGACCGCCTTGGAAAACTCCGACCAAAAGGGCGATGGGGTCTCGAGCACTTCGCGGGATTAATGGGTCAAGCCGATTCCCTGCAGATTGCTTCGCCGAAAGCTCTTCAGGCGGAGCGTGATGATACGCCCATCGGCGACCTCTACTATCTCCATCCCGACAGAGGCGGTCTGCCAGAACCCGGGTTTGCTCTCGAACCCGCATGCCAGGTTGATGTTTTTGATTCCGCCCAGCCAAGTGTTGGGGACGGGAAAACCCCAGAGGCTTAACCCCCTGAGGCAATAAAACCTTTTCAGATCAGCCGTGAGCGATTTGAGATTGACCATGAGGTCATTAAAAGCGGGTCCGAACGGGGTTTGCGTTCTTGGCCAATAGGACGGGGCGGGGGAATGAAGTTCCCCCGGGGAGTTCCTTTGAAATCGATATTTCGGCAGTCGCTATTGCCCTGACTTGAGATGCACAAACTGGCTGGAAACGGAAGGGCCCCTCGGGGCTCTGCCCTTTTTTGTACCTGGGATAGGATCGGGCTCCCCCGGGTGCTACGCCCCCGGCCCCGGTTACCCCATATCTCCGTAATTCAATATCGCCCCCGCCAACAGCATTGAATATTTCCCCCGGCATTCTATACCACCGACATGGGATATCCCCGGGATTGGATGGCAGATAGAAGGCTTTTGGGTTTTTCGTGCCTTGATCTGTCAAAAGATGAAGATTGCTTGACAACAATGCCTACTAAGATTTACTTGATTTGGCAACTACGAGTGATGGGTATCTGTGATTTGAGCAAGCCAGTGATTATCTCAATATGTCTTCGCATTTTAGGGATTGAGCAGGACCACATATGTTGTGGTTCACCTCAATTAATAGTGAACAGCAACATATAAGGAAGGCATTTATTATGATTGTCAAATCGTTTAAGGTTATCTCAATTGTTGTTGCTCTAACAATGGTAAATGTCGCTCTGCCTCTTTTCGCTCAGCAGGAACAGACAGATTTTATTGATCGAACTATCCTACCAATCCCGGAACCTGTATTCCGCGGCAGGATCGGGCTCACACCTGCCGATTCAGAAAAGGATTTTCCGCGTCAAGTCGAAGCTCCGGAAGGTTCACCAAATGTGGTCATCATCATGCCGGATGACGTAGATTTTGCCGCCTCGGAGGTCTTTGGCGGCCCGATTCCCACCCTGCTTTTGACCGGGTGGCAGAGGCAGGATTGCGCTACAACTCATTTCACACAACCGCCCAGTGCTCGCCGACCCGCGCGGCTTTGCTCACAGGCCGAAACCACCACACCGCCGGAACGGGATCGATAATGGAGATGGGGGTCGGCTATCCAGGTTACAATACCCTCGTTTCGAAGAAGCTCGCTGGTATCGGTGAAATCCTCAAATACAACGGTTACAACACGGCCTGGTTCGGTAAAAACCACAATGTGCCCGACTGGCAGAACAGCCAATCCGGGCCCTACGATCTGTGGCCGTCAGGCCTTGGATTCGAATACTTTTACGGCTTCCTCGGTGGCGACACTAACCAGTGGGCTCCAGCGCTTTTTGAAAACACGACACCCATGGAACCACCCCATGACGAACCGGATTACCACTTTGATGTAGATCTGGCGGACCAGGCTATCAAACGGCTCCGCCTCCTTCACGCCATGTCACCGGACAAGCCCTTTTTCTTCTATTACGTTCCAGGCACATCCCATGCTCCCCATCACGCGCCCAAGAAATGGATCGACAAGTTCAAGGGCCATTTCGACAAGGGGTGGGATGTAATGCGAGAAGAGATTTTCGAACGCCAGAAGCAACTGGGGATCATCCCCGCCAATGCAAAGCTTACAGAACGCCCGGAGGCCATTCCGGCTTGGGATTCACTCGATCCCGAGCGCAAGAAAGTGTTTGCCAGAATGATGGAAGTCTATGCGGGGGCACTCGCACACTGCGATCACCAGATCAACCGATTTCTCGACGCCCTTGAAAAGACAGGCCGCATGGAAAACACCCTCATTATCTATATCATGGGTGACAATGGTCCCAGTGGTGAAGGAGGTGCACAGGGAATGCTTAACGAGATGACCCTCTTCAACGGCGTGATCGAGGAATTCGAAAACGTAAAGAAAGCTTACGATACGCTTGGCGGCCCCATGCACTTCAACCACAAGCCCGCAGGCTGGGCACACGCGATGTCGACGCCGTTCCAATGGACAAAGCTGGTAGCGTCCCATTTTGGAGGGACTCGTAATGCTATGGCAATATCCTGGCCGAAACGGATCAAGGATAAAGGGGGCCTACGTACGCAGTTCCACCACGTCATCGACATTCTGCCAACGGTGTTGGAGACCGCCGGACTGCCCGAACCGGTTAAAGTCAACGGATTTGACCAGAAGCCCATCGAAGGTGTAAGCATGGTATACACTTTCGATGATGCAGAAGCCCCCTCAAGGAGAACAACACAGTACTTCGAAATTTACGCGCGACGTGCTATTTATCATGACGGCTGGGTTGCAGCGACGACGCCTAAGACCGCCCCATGGATTCCATCTGAACCTTCAAAAAACGCGCACACGGAGTACAAGTGGGAACTCTACAATGTGGATGAAGACTTTAGCCAGGCCGAAAACCTTGCCTCTCAGTATCCAGAAAAACTTCAAGCGCTGAAAGATCAATTTCTCGTCGAAGCCACGAAGTACAACGTCTTGCCGCTGGACGACAGCACTATCGAACGCTTCGATGTTGCCAATCGCCCCAGCCTCACCGCCGGGCGGACAACTTTTACGTATTACGAAGGAATGACCCGGATACCTGAAGGGAGCGCGCCCGATTTGAAAAACCGATCGTGGCAAATAGAGGCCCAGGTGAAGGTTCCCGATGGAGGCGCTGAGGGCCTCATCATGACGCAGGGCGCCCGTTTCAACGGCCTCGGCCTTTATCTTAAAGAGGGAAAACCCATATTTATGTACAACTTCCTGGACCTTGAGCGCAGTTCCGTTATCGCCCCTGAAGCGCTCTCCCCCGGAGAACATACTATTCTTGTTAGGTTCAAATACTCAGGCGGAGGCGCAGGTCAACCTGCCGACATTGAATTACTTGTTGATGGCAGCAACGCTACCCATGGCCGGATTAAGAAAACGATCCCAATCCGCCTTTCCCTCGATGAAACGCTTGATATAGGTGAAGACACTGGTACACCGGTCAGTGAAGACTACAAA
>JASFIY010000402.1:0-3574 GCA_050122415.1 Desulfobacteraceae bacterium | reverse complement strand
ACCACCAACAAGCCCTATGCGACCGCAGACCTCGTCAAGAGCGCGCTTCGCATCGGCGCCTTGCCGGTTCACCTGTCGTGGATTCAGCTCGGCCCATGGACATCGCCCGATGAAAAGGGGTTCGGGGCGGGCCCTGATTTTGCCGGTTATGCCGGTTTCCCATACGGGATCATGGTGGATCCGGCCACCGGCCGGCGTTTTGTCAATGAACTCGCCGACCGCAAAACCCGCTGCGACGCCTTGCTGGCCCTCGGACACCCGGCCGTGGTGATCGCGGATGCCCAGGCGGTGCGCCTTTCCGCAATCGATCTGGGCCGCGGCATGGAAAAAGGGGTCGTTCGCGCCTTCGATAGCATTGGCCAACTGGCTCAATACTACGCCATCTCTGCGCCGGCTCTCGAGCGCACGCTCGGGCGTTTCAACGCCGCTTGGGAACAGCCGGCGGGCGACGAGTTCGGCAAACCGTTGTTGGCATCGGCATCCCCGATTTGTCAGCCGCCCTTCCACGCCATGCGCGTGTGGCCCAAAACCCACTACACCATGGGCGGGGTTTTGATCGACACCCGCGCACGGGTTCTGGACCTTTGCCGGCAGCCGATCGAGGGGCTCTACGGGGCGGGCGAGATCACCGGCGGCATCCACGGCGCTTGCCGGCTGGGTACCACCGCCATTACGGATTGCATCGTATTCGGACGCATCGCCGGAAGAAGCGCCGCCGGCGGGTCGCGTCGGCCAGACAGCTGAGATCCCCGAGCCGGCGAGGCTGCGCTTCACCTGGTGTCTCGCCACCGCCTGTTCCACAGCCAAAAATCCATCTTTCACTTCCCGCCGCGCGACCAATCGTGTCCCTTGATTCTTCAGGCAGACATGATCGCTGGTTGCGGGTTTCGCCTGCCAAGAGAAGCCGATTCCGATTTTTTTTATTGCATGATATATCATCTGTCGGGGAGCGTGCGGTGAAACTTGTTGCGTTCAGGTTCCCCTTGGATCCGAAAGGAGAACGCGGTTGAATTCCCAGGCTGACATATCCCGATTGGTTCGTGAGCTTCGGGAACGAACGGGGCTTACCCAGGAAAAATTCGCGGCCAAGCTCGGCGTGACCTATCCGACCATCAATCGCTGGGAGAACGGCCGCGCCAAGCCCTCTCCGCTGGCGCTGAAACAGATCGAGGCCCTGCTGCGCAGTATGGGCGACCGGGGCCAAGACCTGCTGCGGGAATTCTTCGCCGGCCAGGAGCACTGATCTTCCATGAGAGCGTCGAATCCCTCATCGGCGGCCGGGCTGTTGACCCAGGCCGACGCCGGCGATTTCGCGCTCTGGGTGAAAACCGGCAACGATGTCCACTGCAATTTACGGTGAAAGGGGTGCGCGCCCGCTTCCAGGCGCACTTTCCATTGCTGAAGGACAGCAAGGCCTATGTCTATCTGCTGGCGGCTTTGGAGCAGGCCGGCGGCGCATCAAACCCGACGGTGTGCGCATCGAAACCCCGGCCGATCTGCTGCCCCATATCCGGCACTTTGCCGATCGCAAACCGGAACATCTGCTTTGCGCAAGTGTCAACGGCGCCAACGAAGTCATCAATATGCGCGTGGTCACCATCGGACTGCTGGATCGGAGCCCGGCCCATGCGCGCGAAGTCTTCGCCGGCGCGCTGATGGATCGGGCCTCGGCCGTCATCATCTCCCAAAATCATCCTGCCGACAAAAAGCATGGTGACCAAAAAGTCCGACAAAACCCTCTTCGCTGACAGGGGAGAAATCATCCTGTATCGATCGCCGGACGGCGAGGCGGCTTTGGATGTGCGCCTGGACCGGGAAACGGTCTGGCTCAACCAGCGTCAGATGGCCGAGCTGTTTGACAAGGATACGGACACCATCGGTTTGCATATCCGCAACATATACAAGGAAGGGGAGTTGATCCGGAAGGGAACTACCGAGGAATCCTCGGTAGTTCAAAACGAAGGGGGACGGCAGGTTAGACGCAAGATCAGCTTTTACAACCTTGATGTCATCATCTCCGTGGGCTACCGGGTCAACTCCAAACGCGGCACCCAGTTTCGCATCTGGGCCACCAATGTGCTGCGGGAGCACTTGGTGCGGGGGTTCACCCTCAATGAAAAGCGGCTGCGGGAGCAGGAACCGAAACTCTCCGATCTGCACCGCACCGTCGGTCCGTTGGAAAAGACCCTGGCGCGCCAGGCCATCGGCCTGGACGAGACCAAGGGGTTGTTGCAGGTCATCACCGATTACGCCTATGCCTTGACCACCCTGGACCGCTTCGATCACGGGACACTGGCCATCGAGGCGGGCGCCCTTTTGACCTACGAGGCGGCCATGGAAATCGTGGCGGCCATGCAGCGCGGCTTCGGCGGCTTGTTCGGACTGGAAAAGGACCAGGGGCTCAAAAGCGCCTTGGGGGCCGTCTATCAGGCCTTCGGCGGTGAAGAGCTCTATCCCAGCATCGAGGAGAAGGCCGCCAATCTGCTGTAATTTGTGGTCAAGAACCACGCCTTCAGCGACGGCAACAAACGCATCGCCGCCGCCCTGTTCATCGCTTTTCTGGCCGGCAACAAGGCCCTTTACCGCCAGGACGGCTCCAAGCGGATCGCCGACAATGCTCTGGTGGCCATCACGCTGATGATCGCGGAGAGCAACCCTGCGGATAAGGAGACCATGGTCAAGCTGATCGCCAACCTGGTCAAAAGCCGGAATTAGGCGATTGGCGGACTGCGAAAACGCGCCCTGACATCGTGCCGCAGTGAAATGGACGGGACATTTGGATTGAAACCGATTACGCTTCATCCAAATGCCGGGTTTTCGGAAAAATCGCTGAATATCAACTTGTTATCCGCCAAAAAAGGTCGCCATGCTTTTCCTTGAAATACCCGTGGTGGTTTTTCTCATCCTGATAAACGGCTTGCTCGCCATGTCCGAGCTCGCCCTGGTTTCCTCCCGCAAAAGCCGCCTGGAACATTTGGCCGATCAGGGCAGTCGTGGTGCGCGCGCCGCGTTGCGCCTCATCGAGGATCCGAGCAGATTTCTTTCGACGGTTCAGATCGGCATCACGTTGGTCGGCATCATCGCCGGCGCGTTCAGCGGTGCGACGTTGGGGCAGCGGCTCGGCGCCTGGCTCAATACATTCCCGTCGATTTCACCCTACGGCAATTCCGTAGGCATCGGCATTACGGTGGTCGGGATAACCTATCTGTCGTTGATCATAGGCGAGCTCGTACCCAAGCGAATCGCCTTGACGCAACCCGAACGGGTCGCCACGCTGGTGGCCGGACCCATGCGCTGGCTCTCATGGGTGGCGGCTCCGGCGGTCTGGGTGCTGCATCTATCCACCGAGAGCGTCCTGGGGTTCCTGGGTTTGAGGGGCACCCCCGAAACGACCGTCACCGAGGAAGAGATCAAGGCGCTGATCGCCGAGGGAACCCAAGCGGGTGTTTTCGTCCCCCAGGAACAGGCAATGATCGAAGGGGTTCTCCGCCTGGCGGATCGCTCTGTCAGGGTCATCATGACGCCTCGTCCCAAGCTCGTTTGGCTGGACGTGAATGCCGACCGCGACGCGATC
>JASFIY010000401.1:0-3577 GCA_050122415.1 Desulfobacteraceae bacterium | reverse complement strand
GGGGCCAGAGAATGAAGACCGCAAAACCCACCACCACCATCAGGATCAGGCTGGCGGGCGGCCCGTAGAGGAAAAACTCCCCGGTGGTGAACTGCTTGGAGTCGTAGGCGATGGCGTTGGGCGCGGCGCCCACCAGCAGCAGGAAGGGCATGCCGGCGGTTACCAAAGCGGCGAACAGGATCACCTCCGGGGCGACCCCCAGGTAGGGCGCGATCACGAACGCCACCGGCAGCGAGATGGCGATGGCCGCGACGTTCATGATGAAGTTGGTCATCATCATGACGAAAAAGGCGATGCTCATCACGAAAACGAACCAGTTGGCCTTCTGGAACATCACCAGCCAGTTGACCGCCAGCCATTTGGCGGCGCCGGTCTCCCAGAGGCAGAAGCCGATGCTCATGGCGCCGGAGAAGAGCAGGATGATGTTCCAGGGGATGTCCTCGAGGTCGTTGATGTCCAGGATGCCGGTGATGAAGAAGAGGATCGTGGAGGTCAGGATGATGGCGGTCTTGTCCACCGGCGCCAGCGCCGGGATGAACGAGCGCAATGACATGACCAGGATGCAGGCGAAAACGATGATCGCCGCCGTGATCTCCTTGCGGGTCAGGGGGCCCAGCTCGGCGTTGAGCTGGACGGCTTTGTCGCGCAGGCCGGGGATCACCCGCTTTTCCGGTTTGAAAAAGACCATGAAAAAGCCCCAGAGCAGGAAGACCATCAGCCAGCCGATGGGAAACATGTAGTAGGAGAGCTCGAAAAAGGAGACGTTGGTGCCGACGATGTCGGTGAAAAAGCCCAGGGCCACGGCCCCGCGGGCGGCCCCCAGGAGCGTGACGATGCTGCCGGCGCCGGCCACGTAGGCCATGCCGATGAAAAGGCCCTTGCCGAACTTGGTCTTTTTGTCACCCTCGCCGTAGAGGGCGTAGATCGCCATCAGCAGCGGGTAGATCGTCGCGGCCACCGCGGTGTGGGCCATGATGTGGGTCAGGGCGGCGGTCACCACGAAGCAGCCGAGGTAGATCATGCTGGTGCGCTCGCCGACGATGATGAGCATCTTGTAGGCCATCCGGCGGGTGAGCCCGGTCTTGGTGAACACCAGGCCGATGACGATCGAGGCGAAGATGAACATCACCGAGGGGTCCATGAAGTCTTTGAAGGCCACTTTCGCCGGGCGGATCAGGAAATACGCCTGCATCACCCCGATGGCCAGGCTGGTGATCCCGATGGGGACCACCTCGAAGACCCACCAGGTGCCGGCCAGCAGAAAGACCGCCAGGGCGCCCTTGCCCTCGCGCGAGAGCTCGAAGTGCTTGCCCATGGGGTCGATGGCGTCGGGCCAGGGGGGAGAGTAGTAGACGACCACGAACAGGGTGATGCCCAAAAAAAGGAAAACGAGTTTTCGCCAGTTGATGGTCTTGGGAGTCTCGGCGGCGGCACTGCTCATTGCAACATCCTCCTTAGATCAGTTGAAACGACCGGGTGGTGGGCCCCGGCGACGGGGCGCTTGCGGGCGTCAGCAGGATCCCGTCTTCAGACGAAACACTCTTTCATGGTGTGGAAAATGGCGGCGAATACGTCGGTCAGGCGCAGAATGCCGACGATGTCCTTGTCGCGGGTGACCAGCAGCGACTGATGGTGGCCCAGCACCAGCTGATGAATGGCCTCGTCCAGGGGGGCGTTCTCCTCCACGAACTCCCCTTCGGTCAGGGTGTGCATGAAATCCTTGACCTTGGCGGCGGCGGCGGTTTTGCAAATGTCCTTAAGCGGTTGGTCGAAGAGCTTGTAATGGGCCATCATCGATTTCATGAACTTGCGCGAAAACCCCAAACGCGCAAGGGTGTCCCCGGCTTGCATCTCCTCGTACTTGGGCTCCAGCGCCCGCAGCGCGTCCAGCTGGCCGATCTTGCCGACCACGGCCCCCTGGGCGTCCAGCACCAGCACGGCACGGTGGCGGTAGCGGGTCTGGTCGAACTCCGCCTGGGCCTTTTCAAGGGACAAGACAGCCTCGAACAAAGTTGCGTCTTCCGAAACGGTGGCGTATTCGGACAGGGGAATCATGAGGTCTTTGATGGTGTATTCAGTGGAATCCATCGGGGCTCTCCTTGGTTGGAAATGAGGTTGCGAGGCAACGGGGACGCGGAAATTAAGTTTTTTCGGCAGTGTCTTGTTTGACTACTCAGGTGGCGGCCGCCCGGGGGCGGCGGGTAAAATCAGTCGACGATCGGGTACCATTATTGGAATGAAATTTCAAGCCGGAGAATTTCAGCCGGTTAAAAAAAACCCTTGGGCGCCCCCTTGCCCGAAGGAGACACCGGCAGCGGCGCTTGCGGAGGCAAATCAGCAAAATTTTCGGGCGGACGCCCGTCCCGCTTGGGCTGTTTGGCCCTACCCGGCCGGCGATCCGATCGGTTTCAGACCACCAGGACCTGCTCCTCCAGGCGGGTGAGCTGCTCCAAGCCTTCGGTGGTGACGAGGTGCGTGTTTTCGATGCCCACCACCCCGCGACCGGGAAAGACCAGCTTGGGCTCCAGGGCGAAGACCATCCCGGATTGCAGGGGCAGCTCCTGGCCCTGGGCCAGGAAGGGGAACTCGTCCAGCTCAAGGCCGATCCCGTGGCCGACGAAGCGCACGCGCCGCTCGTCGGCGCCCATGAAAAAGGCCCCGTAGCCCTGGCGCGCGGCGCTCTCCCGGGCCACCTGGTAGAGGCGGCCCGAGGGGACCCCGGGGCGGGCGGCGGCCGTGACCTCTGCCTGCAGGACGAGCATGGCCGCGTGGGCCCGCTCCAGATCGGCCGGCAGACGGCCCAGCGAAAAAATCCGGGTGTGGTCGGCGAGGTAGCCGTTGAAAACGAAGACGTAATCCACCAGGATCGGCTCGTGACGCCGGATGGGGCGCATGCCCGGGCCCTGGGCGACCGCCGGCCCGACCCCCGGCCCGCCGGTGGGCGAGGACAGAAAGCTGGGGATCGCACCGGACGGGCCGGCCATCAGGTGGCCGTAAAACAGTTCGCTGCCCCACATCCGCATCCGGACGATGCCCTGATGGCCCAGGGCCCGGGCCCGGGCTTCCACCCGGCCGGCCAGCTCGATTTCGCTCATCCCTTCCCGCAGGAGCTCCGGCACGGCGGCCGCCAGTTGGTCGGCAAGGCGTGCCGCCTGTCGGATCATGCCGATTTCCCAGTCGGACTTGACCGCCCGCAGGAGGCGGATCTCGGTGGAGATGTCGCCCAGTGCGGCCCCCTGGAAGATTCGGCCGTAGAAGAGATAAAGGTTGACCGGCAGGACGTCCAGCTCCAGGCCCAGGCTTTGGGGCGCGGAGAGGCCGTTGGCCGCCAAAAGGTCGGGGATTTGCTTGGGGCTGCCCATGGCCGAGATCCGCTCCAGCGGGGATTCGGCCCGGGCGCGCGCCAGGTCCTTGCGGACCAGCAAGAGCGGCTCCCCCTGGACCGGGACCCAGAGGTGGGACTGCTGGATGGTGCCGGTGAAGTAAAACAGGTCGGCGGTTTGCAGGATCAGGGCGGCGTCCAGCCGCTTGCGGGCCAGCTGGGCCTGAAGGGCGCCGATGCGCCGGGCGATTTCGG
>JASFIY010000400.1:0-3581 GCA_050122415.1 Desulfobacteraceae bacterium | reverse complement strand
CCAAATACCCAGAAGGGCGTACCAGATGGAAAATTTGTACTCTTTCTGCATTTCATCCCTCCCCGCAGACGCGCTTTTGCTGCCGTCTGTCGCAATCCCCGGACTTTGGCCGCGGCATGCAACCCCACCGGGGGTCTGGGCCGGCTCCGGGCGCATCTGGATTGCGGATTCACCACCGCAGGGGCGCTGAGCATGAGCAATTAAAGTCATTCTAAAGCAGGCGCCGCCAAAAAGCAACCGACCCACACCGGCCGCCCGGCAGGGGCCGCCGGCCGCAATCAAAAGGGGTTGCGGCCGGGGCAAAAAGCGCGTTAGGGTCGCCCTTGGAGACGGCGCCCCAGGATGGCGCCGGGGCGTTGCGGCAAGCGGAGAATTTGGCGGGATAAAAGGCAGGCGCGCAGATGGCGACGGAGCCCATCGATCTGACCCACGTTTTGGATACCGAAACACCGGTGTGGCCGGGCGATCCGCCGCTGGTGCGGCAGACCCTGTTGCACCACGGGCGGGACGGGTGCCATCTGGAGCGCATCTCCCTGGGGACCCATACCGGCACCCACATGGACGCACCCTTCCACTTTTTTGCGGACGGCGATCCGCTGGACGCCCTGCCGGTCACCCGCCTGGTGGGCAGCGGTGTGCGGCTGGATCTCTCCGGGCGCCGCGAGGAGAGTCTGATTTGCGCTGCGGAGCTGAAAAAGGCCGCGCCGGAACTGATGCCGGGCGATTTCGTGCTGCTGATGACCGGCTGGGACCGTTTCTGGGGGACGCCGCGCTACTTCCGGCACCCCCATCTGGCGCCGGATTGCGGGAGATGGCTGGTGGACAGCGGGGTCGCGCTGGTGGGCCTGGACACACCCAGCCCGGATCGCTCCGACGGCGGCCCGGGGGACCACCCCGTTCACCGGCTGCTTTTGGGGGCGGGGGTTCTCATCGTCGAGAACCTCTGCGGCCTGTGGCGGATACCGGCGCTCCGGGGCAGATATGCCTTCCTGCCGCTGAAGCTTAAAGGGGCGGACGGGGCCCCGGTACGCGCTCTTTTTCTGGGCGCCTGACCCGGCCGTGATCTCTCCGGCCATGGGGCAGGGCGCCGACCGGTTTCAGGCGCCATGCCCTCCTGTCAGGCCTTGCCCAGCAGGCGCAGCATGACGGCCTTTTGGGCATGCAGGCGGTTTTCGGCCTGATCGAAAACCACCGCCTGGGGGCCGTCGATGACCTCGGCGGCCTGCTCGTAGCCGCGCATGGCCGGCAGACAGTTCATGAAAATGGCGTCGGCGGCGGCCTGGGCCATGAGCCGGGCGCTCACCTGGTAGGGCATGAACTGCCGGACGCGCTGGGCCATTTCCGACTTGGGGATGTGGTAGCTCATCCAGGAATCGGTGTAGACCACGTCCGCCCCGGCCACGGCTTCCGCCGGGTCGTGGGTCACCAGGACCGTGGCGCCGGCGGCCCCGCCGGCCGCGGCGGCATCGGCCACCACCGCCGGCAGCGGGCTGGCGTCCAGGTCGGCCGGGCAGCCGACGCGGACGCTGACCCCCATCTTGGGGCAGCCGTAGAGCAGGGAATGGGTCACGTTGTTGTTGGCGTCGCCCAGGTAGGCCAGGGTGAGGCCGGCCAGGGCGCCCTTCTTCTCGCGGATGGTCTGGAGGTCCGCCAGGACCTGGCAGGGGTGGTTGAAGTTGGTCAGCCCGTTGATGACCGGGATCCCGGCCTCGGCGGCCAGCTCTTCCATGTGGCGGTGCTCGAAGAGGCGCGCCATGAGCAGGTCGGCATAGCGGCTGAGGACTTGCACCATGTCGCCGATGGTCTCCTTGCCGGCCGCCAGGGGTGAGCTGGCCATGTCGTAGAAGATCGCATCGCCGCCCATCTGGCAGATGCCGGTTTCAAACGAAACCCGGGTGCGCAGGCTGGGTTTTTCGAAAATCATCACCAGCATCCGGCGCCGCATGGCATCCTGGTACTTTTCGGGCGCAGCCTTGAGGGCATCGGCCAGATCCAGGATGGCCGTTACCTCGTCGCGCGACCAATCCTTGAGGGAAATCAAATGGCGCATGCCGTCACCGCCTTTCAGCTTGTCAGGTCGTCGTAGTATTTGTCGATCTCGGCGCAGCGATCGAATATTTCCAGCATCAGCGCCGCCCGCACCCACATCCCGTTGCGCACCTGGCGCCAGTAGACGGCCCGCGGGTCCTGGTCGGCCTCGATGGCGATCTCCTTGCGCCGCGGCAGGGGGTGCAGGAGCACCGCATCGGGTTTGAGGATCTCCAGATGGCGCGCGGTGAAATGAAAGGGGGTGGTGTCCAGCAGGCGGCTTTCCTCGGCCGTGTCCCACTCGTCCTGGATGCGGGTCATGTAAATGGCGTCCACTTCGGGGATGATTTTTTCGAAATCCGTGCTCAACTCATAGGCCACCCCCGCCGCGCGGAGATTCTCGAGGATGTCGGCACCGATCTGGAGCGATTCGGGGGCCACGAAATACTGCGTCACCCCCGGGTAGAGGGTGAGCAGGTTGGCCAGCGACCGCACCGTGCGCCCGCGCGCCAGGTCCCCCACGAAGGCGATCTTCTTGTGCGGGATGCCCCCGCGGGTCTCGAAGCTGCGCTCCAGGGTGTAGATGTCCAGCAGGGCCTGGGTGGGGTGCTGGTCTTGGCCGGAGCCGGCGTTGACAACCGGGATGCAGCGCTCGGTGTTGGACAGCAGCCAGGCGATCCGTTCGGCGAACCCGCCCACCGGGTGGCGCATGATGATCAGGTCGAAGTACGAGCTGAAGGTGCGCACCGTGTCCTCCGGGGATTCCCCTTTGATTTCGCTGGAGGTGGTGGTGTCGCGGACCTCCGCCGGGTGGATGCCCACGATCTGGCAGGCGGAGTAAAAGGAGAGGAAGGTCCGGCTGGAGGGCTGGGCGAAGTACAGCATGGCGCGCTTTTCCGAGAGCAGCGACTGCAGGAAGTGCAGCCCGCCCTTGGTTTTGCCGATGCGCCGGATCTTGGTGGCCAGCTCGCAGAGCCGCTCCAGGGAGGGGCGGTCGAACTGCTGGGCGATCAGGGCATGGTAGGGCCGTCCGTTGCGCATGAACAAAGGGCCCTTATCTTCGCGTCGAAGGTTCTGGAAATCCAGCCACGAAATGCGCCGCAACGGGTTGTCCTTGTACATCGGTTTTTCCTTGCTTGGCGTTGGACGGGGGCAGCCGGATTGCAGCCCGGCATTGCGTGCGGGGTTGTTGGCGGGTCAGGCTGCGGAACCGGCGTGCTCTCGGGGGGGAAGCGTCGCGTTTGCCTGCCAACGCCTGTCCCTTAAGCCAATAGCCGTATTTTGTCAATGCCCGGCGAGGGGCCGGCCAGGCGCCTGCCGTGTTCATGGGCGCGGCTGCTTGGGGGCTTTTGACGTCAGGAAAAAGGAGGTGCGGTATGGTGCAGATCTTCGACGACCGCCGGCGTGGGCGCGGGTCTCGGTGGTTATGGGGGTTGTCGCTGGTGATGGTCTTTTCGGCCTGCTCGACCAACGGCCCCGGGGTCGTGGGTCCCCGGGGCGGCGAATTGGCGCCCTGCCCGAACAAACCCAACTGCGTCTGCAGCGACGCCGCG
>JASFIY010000399.1:0-3583 GCA_050122415.1 Desulfobacteraceae bacterium | reverse complement strand
ATCTGCAGGCTCTTGATGAACAGCGGATAGGTCGCGGGGGTTATGGGAACCCGACCGAGCATCAGGGTCAGGACCACGGTGGCCACCCCCATGCTGAGCATCTGCCCCATCAGCCGCATGGTGCCCACCGACCCCGAGGCGATCCCGTAGAAACGCTTGTCCACGGAGCCCATGATGGCGTTCATGTTGGGGGATGAGAAGAGCGCGAAGCCCAACCCCAGCAGCAGCAGGCCGGTCACCACCGCCGGCAGGCCGGTTTGCGGCCCCACCATCGCCAGCTGGAGCAGGCTCGCGGCTGTGAGACCCATCCCCACAGAGGCGATCACCCGGGGCTCGAACCGGTCGGACCACCTTCCCGCCAGCGGCGAGCACAAAGCCATCACCAGCGGCTGGAGCATGAGGACGGCGCCGGCCTTCTGGGGAGAAAGCCCCTGGATGTACTGCAGATAGAGGCTCATCAGAAACGTCACCGCGAAAGTGGCGCTGTAGTGGATCAGGGCCGCCAGGCATGAACAGGCAAACACCCGGTTGGTTCGGAACAAGCGGACTTCGAAAACCGGTGCGGGCGTCTTCAACTCCCAGAAGGTAAACGCCGCCAGCCCCGCGGCGCCTCCCAGAACGAACCCCAGACCGGAAGCTGCCGGCAGCAGGGAGAGGCCGTACATCCCGGTAATCACTGCCAGCGCGTAAATCAGGGCACCAGCCCAGTCAAACGGGTCGTCCCGAGCCGGGGCCCACTCGACTTTCAGGCGGGTCACGGTCAGAAAGATGACCGCCGCCCCGAAAGGCAGACCCACCAGGAAAATGCTCCGCCACCCCAGGTGCTGGGTCATGAGCCCGCCCAGAAAGGGGCCGCAAGAGAGGCCGGAGTAAACCGCGGCAACCGCCACACCAAGCGCCTTGCCGCGTTCCCCGGGCGGAAATACCGAGGTCAGGATCGCCATGCTGGTGGCGAAAATCATGGCGCTGCCGGCGCCCTGGGCCACCCGCAGGGCGATCAGCCAGCGCATCCCGGGGGCAAAGGCGCATGCCAGGGAGGCGGCCGAAAAAAGCGCGGTCCCCCAGAGAAAGACCCGCTTGCGCCCCAGGATGTCCGAGAGCTTGCCAAACGGCACCAGGGCCACCACCGAGGCCAGCAGATAGGCGGTGGCCACCCAGCTCAGCAGCACGGCGTCGACGCCGAACTCACGCTGCATGGCGGGCAGCGCGATGTGGACTGAGGACACCATGAAGGGGGTCTGAAAAGAGCTCACGGCGGCCACCGCCAGCGCGGCCCTTTTGACCGCCGCATTGGCGGCGGGGCCCTCAGCGGCGGCTTGCGGGCCGCTCTTCAGGCTGCGGCGGAGCCCGTCATCCGCCATGCTTCAAGCCCTGAGCGTTTTTGAACCGCTGCCACTCCGCGTGATCCACCACGTTTCACATTGCCTCCTTATGAACTGGATCGGCCGCAGGTGCCGGCCGCGTAGCGGGTTCAGGGCCTCGGCAAGAAATAATTCCACATCTTACTGGTCTTTTGGCCCGCCCTCTGCGTTACATCCGCCGGCACATATCGCGATATGCGCCGACGAATGTGCCTTGATGAAGAACCAAAATCCTTCGCCATATTGTGGAATTATTTCTTGCCGCGACCCTTACGCCAAGCCCGGCCTCTCGTCCGCTCCCGGCCGGAAATTTCCGCCGCGGCAGGCGCGGCTCTCAGCGGGGGGAATTGACATACCGGGTCAAGATGCGGTTTAATCCGGCATTCCAGCCGTTGCAGCTGGCGCCTCACCGGCCGCAGCTCGTCGCGCAGCAGAAATGCCGAGCCCCGGCATGCCAGGGTGTGTGAGGACGCGCGGCACTGGGGCGAATCCACCTGCAGTTGCGCCGCCCGGGCATCTTCATGGGCCGAGGGGAAAGGGGTTTTCCTGGCTCGTGGAGCGGTCATGGGAGCGCCTTTCGTGGGGTTAAAGCCGCCGGCAGGGCGGGGGCCGGTCCGATCTCTTTTAGCCGGTTACGCCCTGACATGCAAGCGGCCATCACCGCAACCTGCCACCAAGGAGTGCCGTCATGCCCAAAACAACCGTCCGCTGGGTCAGCGGGATGCAGTTTGTCGGAATGGACAGCAACCGCCACAGCGTCGTTTTGTCCGGCGACGAAGCGGCCGCGGGGGTGCGCCCCTCGGAAATGCTGCTCGTCGCCCTGGGCGCATGCAGCGCCGTCGACGTGGTGGAAATCCTCAGGAAAAAGCGTCGGCCGGTATCGACGCTGGAAATCAGCATTGACGGTGAGCGCGAGCCGGACCCGCCGTGGCCCTACCGCAGCATACACCTCCATTACCAACTATCGGGACAGGCTTTGAAGGAGAAAGCGGTCCAGGATGCCATCACCCTTTCGGTCGAAAAATACTGTTCGGTGGCCGCCACCGTTCGCGGCATCGCCCGGATCACAACCTCCTTCAGCATCGTGCCGGCCGCCGACGAGGCCGGTGAAGCGACGAGCGCCGGCCGGCGGCAAGACGCCTGAAACTGCGGGGGCCGGGGGGCACCGGCCCCCGCCGGCGGAGGGATCACATTCCCAGCACCAGCGTCAGCAGGAAGGCCAGGGCCACCAAAACCAGCATGCCGAGAACATCCAGAATGCCCTCAAGAATCACGCTCAGCATCCCGTTCTCCTTTCAGGCATTGCCGCAGTAGTATTCCCGGGCTTCTTTGGCAGAGTCGAAAAACACCCACTCCCGCCAGATGACCCTTCCGGCCAGCTTGCGGATACGCTCCACCGCGGTGCTGCCATGGTACTCCAAGCAGTCGTAAATCTCGGGCCGTTTTCTGATTTTCTTCATCTGTGCCTCCTTGTCCGGGGGTGATTGTGCATCCTCTGGCGGCAAGTTATCATGGGGTTGTGACAGATCCGGTCACAGCCGCCATTTTTTTTTAAGGGGGGTGCCGCGAAAAAGAGCGGGCGGATGGAATGCAGCGGCGGAGAAAAAAATGGCGCGAATTGTAATGGACAGGGTTTGCTTTTGACGTTTCGAAGTGTTAAGAAGCTTTCCTTCAAGAAGCAGCGGCGGCCTGTCGATAAACCGAATTAATTCAGACGATCCCTGAAATCCCTTTCGCACCGGCTTGCACAAGGACTTCAGATGAACGAGCGACAGGTCATGTTCCTGGACGGTTTGCCTTTCGGGTGGGTGGTGAGCGACAGCACCTTGAACGAAATCTATGCGGACAAGATCAGGCGCCAGATGCTGCTCGACGCTCTCTTCGAAAAAATTTTTCCCTGTGATCAAGAAAGAAAGTCAGATGGATAAGCTGATCGTCGGAGTGAAACGGCTTCTGGTTTTCCTGGCCCTTTTGCTCGTGATGCTGATCCCCTTCATCTCTTATTCCCAGCTCCAGTGACCATCGTTTCCGGCGACGCTGCGGGATGGGGATGGGCTGGATCTTTTTTTCCCCTCCCGTTGTCACGGCCGCCAATCCCTGACGAAGTGGCGATCGACCCGGCGTCTGCGCCATCCCGGCCCACGACCGGAACGTTTCGTGCTCCACAGGGACCCTGAAGCCTGGCCCGCCCGGGTCCACTGGCCGCTTGCACCCCCTTCCAG
>JASFIY010000398.1:0-3586 GCA_050122415.1 Desulfobacteraceae bacterium | reverse complement strand
GCCATCCAGTATTTTAGGGCCGCCGCCGAGAACGGCTATCTGCTCATGCGGCGGAACCGGATCGGCTGCCTGGTCGGCCTGGCGTTGGCGTTTCAGGCCAGCGGACGATGGGACGAGGCCTCGAGGGTCATGGCGGATCTCATGGAATTTGCCCATGCTACCCAAGACCTCACGTTACTGGAGATCGCCAAGTCCAGCCAGGTGCGCTTCGGGCTCTTCGCCAAGGAGGCCGAGAAGCCCTGGATGGCCAACGCCGTCGTAGACACTGCGGCAACCCAAACCCAGAGCATGCTCTGGTGGATAGAGGTGCCGGCCATCACCCACTGCCGGACGCTGCTGGCGGACGGGTCCCAGACCGGCCTGAGGGAGGCCGAACACCGGCTCCGGGACTGCCTCCGGCAAAACCGGGACCAGCACAACCGCTGCCAGGCGATGGACATCATGGCCCTGCTGGCCCTGACCGTCCACCGGTTGGGGCGGCCGGAGGAAGCGCTGGAAATTCTGGAAGAGGTGGTGCGTTTGGCCGAACCGGGTGGGTGGGCGCGCCCCTTTGTCGAGGCCGGCCCGTCGATGCCCGACTTGCTGGAGCAGTTCAAAGCCGTCGGTGTATGCGTCGCCTTTGTCGAAAGGCTTTTGACGACCATCGCCGAATTGGAATCGAAGCAGGCCAAGCGCCATTCTAAGACCGCATCACGGCCGCCCAATGCCCAACAGGTGTTCATCGAACTACTGACCAACCGCGAGCAGGACATCCTCGAACTGCTGGTCAGGCGCTGGCAGAATAAAGAAATTGCCGCGCGCCTCGGCGTCTCGCCGGAGACCGTCAAATCCCACCTCAAAAATATCTACCAGAAGCTCGATGCCCCCAACCGCATCAGCGCCGTCGAAAAAGCCCGCCGGTTGGGGCTGCTGCCCGAGAAGGCCTGAGGCTGCAGGTTCAAGGCTAAGGGCGAAAACGGTGAACTTCCAACTTTGACGGTTCCGCAAAAAGTCCACTTTCTGCGTTGCGCTGCATCTCGAAGTCGTTGCGGCGTACACAAGTACGCCTCACTCCTCGAGATTTGCGCGCCTTGAAATTGAACTTTTTTCGAAACCGTCTGGTTTTTGACTTTTTACCGGTTCATCAACTTTGAACGTTTAACGTCCAAATTCCAACGAACGGCCCAAACCAGAATTCAAGGCAGAGGGCCCCGATTTCAAGGTTCAGAGTTCAGCGTTCGATTTTCGACGCTCAAGTGCTTAAAGGCGCGAACCAGGAACCCCGAACCTGGAACCTTTCTGCCACCCTTTCCGTTCCCCCGTTTTTCCCTCTTGACGGGGGATTCCCATTGCCTGCCGAATCGATAGGATGGCCATGTCGATTTTTACATCCAAATTTTCCGCTGCGGGCCTGGAGGTGATATGGTAGAAAATGAATTGCCCCGTAAATGCGCTTTTGCAATGCCGGGGAACTATCGTATCCGGGTCAGAGGCTTGGTCGATCCCAAGTGGTCGGAATGGCTGGGCGGGATGACGATTACCTCCCGGGAGAGCCAGGGCACAACCGTGACGGATCTGGTTGGACAAGTGGCCGACCAGACCGCCCTATCCGGTATATTGAACGCCCTCTACGAGATGCACCTGCCGATATTGCAGGTTGAATTCCTTGGCGACCGTGACTAGGCTGAAGGGAGCTGGCCGCCGGCGGCGGTCAGGATCGCTTGATGAGCCCAGGATCATCGACCGCGGATGACATCGGCCGTTGCCATCGCGTGATCAACCACCACGGAGCGATGCCATGCCCCATATGTTCATCAACCGGAGGAGGATCCACCATCTCACCCGAGGCCGCTCCGACCTGCAGGCCCAGTTTCGCTGGGAGACCATCAATGCCGTGGTTTACAAAGTCGGCGGGCTGGTCTTCATCATCGGCAGCATTCTGTTTTTCCCCCGCTTTGAAGCCTACGCGGATATCGGGGCCTGGACTTTTTTCGTCGGCTCCCTGCTCTATCTCGTGGTGACCGTGCACGATCTGGCCGAAGTCCGCCGGCATTGGCGAGAGAGCAGCGTTCACGATCGATCGACCATAATGGA
Organism: Desulfobacteraceae bacterium; assembly: GCA_050122415.1. Classification (GTDB taxonomy): domain Bacteria; phylum Desulfobacterota; class Desulfobacteria; order Desulfobacterales; family JAABRJ01; genus JAABRJ01. The sequence goes on along the minus strand of JASFIY010000398.1, from coordinate 1,513 downwards.
GTACACGGCGGCTGCGAGCTATGTCTGGGGTACGATCCTGTTTACGGCGGGCAGCATCTTTTTCCTTTCGGTGGTGAGGTGGTACACGGCCGGGGCCTGGACCTTCATCATCGGCAGTCTGCTTTTTGTTTTGGGCGCCTGCATCAACGTGCTGCAGATCATCCAAGCCGAAAACCGGATCACCCTGCAGCTCATGAACCTGACGGCGGTGACCTTCGTGGTGGGCTCGGTGCTGTTCGCGGTGGCATCGGTGCCCTACCTCTGGGACGTCTCGAACCCGTCCCTGCAGGTCACCTTATACACCTTTCTGGCCTGGCAGTATTTGATCGGCAGCCTCCTGTTCTTTGCCGGCGGCGTGTTCAACTACTGGCGGGCTTATCTCGTGGTGCGGTCGGCAATCAAGGGTCCGATTGGATCGAAAGACAGTAACGCGTAGGAAGGCGCTGGTGACATGGCAATCCAAGATAGCTCCGTGCGGATGTTGTCGCCCAAGGAACTGCTCTCCCCTGCTGGGAAGGGTGGAAGCGTTCGGCGGTTGAGAATCTCCCGGGACGTATTGCCCGGCGGCTACGCGGCCGCCCTGGCGCCCGTCCTGATCGACTGGCCGGCCAGCCGATGGCAGGGCGACGATCCTTTCCTGGTGCTCCACAACGTCAACTACGGCGGGAACCCTATCGAGCGGACGACCCTTCTGCACAGGGTCCGCATGCCGCTAAACGGTCTGCGCTTCGCGGAGTTTCTCCTGGTGCCGCCCCGGCATCAGGGCGTTCACGCGCCGGTGCAGCATGCCCAACTGAGATTTGTCTTTCAGCCCTCCCACAACCCCGAACTGCTGAGTCCTGCCGTTTCTGCCACGGGAACCGACACCCGCTTCCCGGACCTGGTGCTGAGTTGGGAAACCTGGACCCCGCCCCATGAGCACTACAACTTCATCAAGGGCATGGACTCCTCGGCCTATCGCCTGACGCTCAGGGCCTTTGCCGGCCCCCAGCGTTTCCTCGAGGAGACGCTCCACGGGCGAGGCTGGTACGCTTTCCGGTTGCGGCTGCCGGGGGGCGACACCGGGCTCTTGGAACTGGTGAAGGTGGTGCTGGCCCTCGGCGACGGCGTTGGGCGCCATACCCTATCGCGCATGCTGGAGGAGGGGGAGGAAGAGTGGCTGCACAACGCGCCGGACGATGCACGGGACCCGGCCGCCCGCCGCCTCTGGCGCTTGCTCAAGGAACGTCTGCAGCCGGCGAATGCGTATCGGGACCCCCGGCTGCGAACCGAATCGGCGGACGAGTATTACAACACGATGGTTCACTCCTGTGCGACACTGGCCCGCTATACCATTCTCCTGGCGGCCCATCGGCTCGTGGAACGCGGTCACACGAAAGGCCTCGACCTGGACCACCTTCCCGAAGCCGTATTGGGTCAGCCTGAGGCCTGGATGCGGGAAGCGGCCCACGCCCGGCTGGGCGGTCTTTTCCTGCGCGGCCCCCTGGCCATGGCCTATGCCCTGCGCCACCCG
>JASFIY010000397.1:0-3595 GCA_050122415.1 Desulfobacteraceae bacterium | reverse complement strand
GGTGAAAAAGAGCGGCGGCTGACGTCGGCCAGGCGCGCAATCTCCGCCGGCGGGGTCGAAGGCTTCAAAGCGGCAACGGCTTCCTCCAGCCGATTTCGTAGGGCTTGGGCATCCGGTGCCGAGAAGGCGACGATCTCCACCGAGCCGTCCCAGGCCACGGCTGTTTTCCGGGGACTGTATTCTTCGAGGACCAGGTGAAAGTTGCTGCCGCCAAAGCCGAAAGCGCTGACCCCGGCGCGGCGGGGGTGGCCATCGGCGGCAATCCAGGGCCGGGTTTCGGTGTTGAGCGAAAACGGGCTTTCGGCGATCTTGAGATCCGGGTCGGGGGTGTCGGCCTTCAGGGTTTTGGGCAGCACCTTGTGGTGCAGGGCCAGGGCCGTTTTGATCAGCCCGGCCGCCCCGGCGGCCGCCTTGGTGTGGCCGATGTTGGATTTGACCGACCCCAGGGCGCAGGGGGTGGAACGGGGGCCCGAGGCGCCGAAAACATCGCACAGCGCGCTGAATTCCACCCGGTCGCCGACCCGCGTGCCGGTGCCGTGGGCTTCCACCAGACCGACCGTGGCGGGGTCGAAAGCGGCGTCGCGGTAGGCCTTGCGCAGGGCTTTGGCCTGTCCCTCCGGCCGGGGGGCGTAGATGCTCTGCGACTTGCCGTCGCTGGCGCTGCCGACGCCCCGGATCACCGCCAGGATCGTGTCGCCGTGGGCCTCCGCGTCCGCCAGGCGTTTGAGCAAAAGCAGCCCGACCCCCTCGCCGAGCACCGTGCCGTCGGCCGTCGCGGCAAACGGGCGGGCGTCGCCGGTCTTGGAAAGGGTTTGGGTTCGGGCGAAGCACATGTGCATGAAGATGTCGTTCAGGGTGTCGATGCCGCCGCTGATGGCCATGTCGCAGCGCCGGGCCTGGAGTTCCATGACGGCCAGGTGGACGGCGCTCATGGAACTGGCGCAGGCGGCGTCCACCACGCAGTTGGTGCCCCCCAGGTTGAGGCGGTTGCAGATGCGGCCGGCAACCACATTGCCCAGCAGTCCGGGAAAGGAATTCTCCTGCCAGGGAACGTAGGTCTCGGCCATGCCCTCCAGGGCGGTTCGGACCGTTGCGGGTGGCAGCCCGGCGGCCTCCAGGGCCTTGCGCCAGGCCGGGTAGCCCAGCCGGGCGCCCAGGGGGATCACCAGTTCCTGGGTGCCCGTAACGCCCAAGATGACGCTGGTGCGATCCCGGTCGAATTCGCGCCCCTCCCCGTAGCCGGCGGCCTCCAGCAGGCGTTTGGCGGCCAGCAGGCCCAGAAGCTGGGAGGTGTCGGTGGCCGGCAGGGCGGCGGGCGGAATGCCGAATTCGGCCGGGTCGAAGGGCACCGGCTCAAGGAAGCCGCCGCGCTTGCAGTAGACGTGGTCCGCCTTTTGGGGGTCCGGGTCGTAGTAGTCTTCGGGGGACCAGTGGGAAGCGGGAATTTCCGAAATGGCGTCCACCCCGTGGAAAAGCAGGTGCCAGTATGCTTTGAGCCCCGGTGCCTTGGGGAAAAATCCTGCGGCGGCGATGATGGCGATGGCCGTGTGGTCGGGCTTTTGAGAAGTCATGGCAGCGTCAAGAATCGGGTTGCATGCGGCCGAGGCGGCGCCTCCGCATGGGGTTGCAGGTGGCGAAACTTGCCTGGAGCCGATGGGCTGGATAAAATCACGCCCGACGGACAGGATTTTCAAAGGCCTTTTCCCCGCCGCAGCGAGCGGCGATTTCCTCCAGCGGCAGCGGCGGGCAATGGGCCATGGCGGCGGGCAGACCCGCACCCTGGCTCTGCAGCCAGTTGTAGCGCGTCAGCACGCAGGCGTTAAACAGCAGGTTGTGCGCGACGGTGACCACTTGGCGGTTTTCCGGGCGTTCCAGGAAGCTGCCTTTGGCCCATTCGTTGAACGCCCCCATGGCCGGCCCGCACCAGATCTGGTAGTCCAGGACCCGCGAGGGGTCCCCCTGGTTGGCCCAGTTGGAGGACTGGCCGAGATAGGAGCGGAACACCAGGGCCATCTTATGACGCGCGTCATGGTCGGCCCTTTGGTTTTGGCGCGGGTCGCGCTGGTTAAAAAAAACCCGGGTCTGTTCCCATTCCGCTTCAAAGCTGCAGCGGAAATAGTCCTTTTCCAGCAGCGCTCTCTCTTTGGGCGGAATCTGGTCGTAAGACTCGTGGGCGCGGTAGAGATCGTATAGCTTGGCGGCCCGCAGGGGAAACATGGTGCCCCGTTTGAGCACCTGAACCTTGACGCCCATCTCGAACATGTCGGCCGCGGGTGCCATGGTGACATCCGCCTGGCGGGCCTCGGCCAGCATCCGGCGGACCGTATCGGAAGTTCCCGATTCGATGCAGGCCTGGTTGATCGACCCTGTCAGAACATAGGCCGCACCCATGGCGAAGGCGCCCGCCACGGCCTGGGGTGTTGCGATGCCGCCTGCCAGCCCCACCCAGACCGGCTGTGGGTAGTGGTGCTGGGACGTGATTTGATCGCGCAGGGCGAGCATCGTGGGCAGCAGCGTCAAGGCCGGCCGATTGTCGGTGTGCCCACCCGAATCGGCCTCGGCGGTCAACGCGTCGGCGACCGGGATATGGGCGGCCAGTTCGGCTTCGGTGGACGAAATCAGCCCCCGCTGGCGCAGTTCGGCCAGAAACTTGACCGGGGGCGGCGCCAGAAAACGGCTGGCGACCTCCACGCGGGATATCTTGGCGATGATTTTGTTCGGGCAGACGATCTCGCCGTCCGGACCCCGGTGGATCCCTTTGACGCGGTAGAGAATCAGCGGCAGGGTGAGATTGAGGTAGGCCGAGGCGCTGATGCAGCCCACGCCCTTTTCCAGATAGAGTTCGACGACGCGCAGCTCCAAATCCGGGTCCTGGGGACTGTGGATCAGATTGAAGCCGAAGGGGCGCTCGGGCAGGGCTTCCCGGATTTGGTGGATGGCGGCCTCGACCTGGGCGGGGGCGAGCCCGGCGGCGCCGAAGAAGCCGATCATGCCGTTTTCAGCGGCGGCTTTGACCATCGCAACGGAGGTGATGCCGTTGGCCATGGCCCCCATGACGTAGGCATAACGCAGACCGAACGCTTTTTTGAAACCGGGGTCGCCCAGGTGGTGAGGCATCAGGGGGGGGGCGATTGCGACAAGGGGCAGGCCTTCGGCGGGCGGGTTGAATTCGCCCAGGGTAACCCGTCCGCCGGCGGCCAGGGCGGTCCGGCCGTCCAGGTCAACGAGCGCTATCGGGGCGGCCGGGGACCGCAAGGCGGCGAGGATGGCGTCCGGGTCGGTCCGGGGGGCCGCCACGCCACGCTCCCACCAACCCAGGACCGCTTTCGGGGTGGCCAGATGGTGCGTCATTTATTTTTATGTTTAAAAAACGGATGTTTAATGATTAAGTCAAGGATCTTTGGCAAGACCTGCCGGCCCGTCACGGAAACCGGGCAGCGAGTCGCGCCTTAAATTTCTTGGGCCATGACGCCGCAGCATAACCAAACACGAAAAAAGTGTCAAGAATCATGGAGCGTTAAAAGTCCGCTGGGGGTGAATTAGCCGCGGGGGTGACAGGCCTCGTGTACTTTTTGAATGTGCTCCTTGGCCACAT
>JASFIY010000396.1:0-3596 GCA_050122415.1 Desulfobacteraceae bacterium | reverse complement strand
ATCCCAGCCGGCAGCTTCGAGATGGGCAGCCCGCCCACCGAAAAAGGCCGCAACCCCGACGAGGCGCGCCACACGGTCACCCTGACCCGCGGCTTTTACCTTGGCCAGACCGAGGTCACCCGGGCCCAGTGGCGGCAGCTGATGGGCGGCGATCCTTCGGGAGAAGACGACTGCGGCCCGGATTGTCCGGTGACCCAGGTGTCCTGGGAGGAATCCCTGGTCTTCATCGCCCGGTTGAACGCCCTGGAGCAAACCCGATCCTACCGTCTGCCCACCGAGGCGGAGTGGGAATACGCCTGCCGCGCCGGGACCCGGACGGCCTTTTCGGCCGGGGAGATCAGCGCGCTGCACTGCCAGAAGGACCCGGTGCTCCAGGCCATCGGCTGGTATTGCGGCAATTCCGGCTTCGCCCCCAAACCCGTGGCCCAAAAAGCCCCCAACGCCTGGGGGCTCTACGACATGCACGGCAACGTCCAGGAGTGGTGTCAGGACCGGGCCGCCTGGCGGGATCCGATCAGCGGGCGCACCGGGGTTTTCACGGACACCTACCGCAGCGCGGCCGTCGACCCCCTCTCGCTTGCCGGTGACCGGCGGGTGCTGCGCGGCGGCGCCTGGAACAGCAGCACCCAGGACTGCCGGGCCGCCAAGCGCATCGTTTTCAAGCCTGGGCTGCGCCGGACCTACATCGGCTTGCGCGTCGCCCGCAGCGCGCCGACTTGAATTTTCAGCGCACAAGGATAGGCCATGCCCAAACACACCCACGATTTCGTGGAGACCTACGACGGTTTTGTCGGTTTCGGCTTCGACCGCCCCACCGACGAGAGCACCGTGGTCTTCTACCTCCAGAAATTCTCCGACGACGCCTTCATCCAGGCCCTGGTCAAGCGCATGAGCGACGCCGAAATGGAGGAGCTCTTCAGCCTGCTCACGCGCCTGATGAAAACCCACCTCAGCGAGCCGGAGTACCACGGCCTGTTTCTCAAGGATGCCGATCACGACGCCTGAGGGGCCCCGCCCCGGCGGCCGACACTCCCGGGGCCCTCAGCCCTGTGGCGCGCAATCCGGCAGACCGGCCTTGTAGAACCGCCCCGCGCCGCTCAGCCGGTAGGCCCCCGCGGCCGCCGGGATCAGGGCCGACTGCCCCCGGCTAAGCGCCAGCTCCCCTGCCCCGGCCGAATCCCCCAGGCGGCCCTCGCCGTCCACGCACAGCAGGATTTCGACGCTGCGGCGGGCGGGTCCGCTGTGGGGGCGCCCGCCGTCGACGGAGAGCACCGCCAGCTGGAACTCCTCGGCGGGGCTGGCGTAGCGCCCCTCGCAGGGGCCGGCCGGGGCGGGGTGCAGGACCTCGATCCTGCGCTCGGCGAATTTCAGCACCCGCAGCAGCTCCGGCAGATCCACGTGCTTGGGGGTCAACCCGCCGCGCAGGACATTGTCGGAGTTGGCCATCAGCTCGATGCCGACGCCCTGCAGGTAGGCGTGCAGCTCGCCGGCCGGCAGAAAGAGGGCCTCGCCGGGGGCCAGCTGCACAAGGTTGAGCATCAGCGGCGCCAGCACCCCGGCGTCCCCCGGATATTCCGCCTGCAGGCGCCGCACCCAGTCGAAGGCCGGGTCCCGGTCGGCCAGAGCGGCCGCCTGCCCAGCGGCGGCGGCCACCAGGGGGCGGCGCCGGGCGGCGGGCAGGGTCATCAGCCAGACAAAAAAACGCTTCAGTCCGTCGCCGGCCTCCCGCCGCGCCAAGTCCTGCAGCCCTTCCGCGGCCGGATTCGGCAGCACCGGCGCAAGACGCGCCAGGATCTCTTTCGGGGCGCGAAACCCGCTCAGGGCCCAAAACGGCGTGAGCGCGCAGATGCACTCCGGCTTGTGGTTGGCATCCCGATAGTTGCGGTGGGGGGCGTCCAGGGGGATTTTCAGCCGGTTTTCGCGGGCGAACCCCTCCCGGGCCTGGTCCCGGCTGGGATGGGCCTGGATCGAGAGGGGGCGCTCGGCCGCCAGCACTTTCAACAGATAGGGCAGCTGGCCGCTGAAGCGCGCCGCCGCCGCGGCCCCCAGAATGCCGGCGGGGTCCGCGGCGATCAGCTCGTTGAGGGGCACCCAGCGCCCGTCGACGCGCACCTCAGAAGGCGCCTTGGGGTGGGCGCCGATCCACAGCTCGGCCTGGGGTTCGGCGGCCGGCGAGGGCTCCCCGCGCAGTTCGGCAATGGCCGTCCGGGAGCCCCAGGCATAAGGCTGAATCGTGTTGCGCATGAGGGCGATGGTCTGCATCGAAAACCTCCTGACCCGGGGCCGCCGCGGCTTGCGGGCGGGCGGCGCGGGGCCGCATTTTGGCGCGGTCGGGTTGACAACCGGCTCAAATGGCTCATTTTTAGGCCGGTTCGGCAGTGGCCCCAGGCCCCGCTACTGCCCAGATGCCAAAACCCAAAAGCCCCAGAGGAGAACCATGGAAAGCCAGCGCGAAACCCGCCAGTTTCAGACCGAAGTCCAGCAGCTGATGAAGCTGATCATCAACTCCCTTTACGCCAACCGCGAAATCTTCCTGCGCGAGCTGATCTCCAACGCATCGGATGCCATCGACAAGCTGCGCTTCAGGTCGCAGACCGAACCCGGGCTGTTGGACGACGGGGCGGAGTTCCAGATTCGGCTGACCCCCGACCCGGCCGCCAAAACCCTCGAGATCGCCGACAACGGCATCGGCATGACCTACGAGGAGGTCCTGGAAAACATCGGCACCATCGCCAAGAGCGGCAGCGCCGAGTTCATGGCGGCCCTGGCCGCCGCCAAATCCGCGGAAAGCCTTTCACCCGAGCTGATCGGCCAGTTCGGCGTGGGCTTCTACAGCGCCTTCATCGTCGCCGAAAAGGTCACCCTGGTGACCCGCGCGGCCGGCGCTCAAGGCGCCGTGCGCTGGGAATCCAGCGGCGACGGCAGCTACACGGTGGAGCCCGCCGCGCGGGCGAGCCGGGGCACCACCGTGACGCTGAAGCTCAAGCAGCTGGAGGCCGAGGCCCCCGATTTCACCGACCCCTGGACCCTGCGCCGGATCGTCAAGGAGCACTCCGATTTCGTCGGCTACCCCATCGTGATGGCGGTGGAAACCGAGGAGCCGCTGCCCGAGGGCGAGGTCCTGCGGGACCCGGCCGGCAAGCCCCTGGGTCCCACCACCCGCAAGGTCTTCAAGGACGAAACCCTCAACTCCATGAAGGCCATCTGGACCCGCAACCGCCAGGATGTCAGCGACGAGGAGTACCAGGAGTTCTACACCCATCTGAGCCACGACTGGAACCCGCCGCTCAGCCACCTGCACCTGCGCATGGAGGGCCGCACCGAATTCAGCGCCCTGCTCTACATTCCCTCCAAGGCCCCGCTGAATTTCCTTCAGCCGGACTTTCGCCACGGCATCCGGCTTTACTGCAAACGGGTCTTCATCATGGACGACTGCCGTGAATTGATCCCCGAATACTTCCGCTTTGTCAAGGGGGTGGTGGACGCGCCGGACCTCAACCTCAACATCAGCCGCGAAATTCTGCAGCAGGACGCCCGGGTGGCCCACATCCGGCGCAACCTCGTCAAAAAGCTCTTCGACCACCTGAGCCAGATGG
>JASFIY010000395.1:0-3602 GCA_050122415.1 Desulfobacteraceae bacterium | reverse complement strand
AATACAGGATGGGGATTTCGAGGCCCGCCAGGGCGGCGACCTCGGCCGCCCAGGCACCGGCTGCGTTGACCACCTGGGCGGCCTCGACCGTTAGCGCCGCTCCGCTTCGATTGTCCCGCAACAGCGCAATCTCAAGCCCCCGAGGCCCCCTCCGGAAACCCGTCACCTCGGTGTGGGGGCGCACGCCGGCCCCCAGGCTCAGGGCCTCGTCGATGTTTTCGAACACCAGTTTGAACGGGTCGATGGCCGCATCGGACACCTTGAAGGCCGCGATCAGCTTTTCGGTGAGGGCCGGCTCCATTTCCCGGGCCTCCCCGGGCGCCAGCGGCTCGCAGGCAACCCCGCACCTGCGGCAGTGGGATGGAAAATCGGCCACAAAGCGCTCGTCGTCCCCCGCCACCGCCACGAACAGCCCGCCCGTGTCTTCGATGCAGCCGGCGGCAACCTTTTTCAGAATCGCGCCCTCCGCCGCGCATTCCCTTGCCGCCTGCGGGTCCTTGACCACGTAGCGCGCGCCGCTGTGCAGCAGGCCGTGATTGGCGCCGGAAGCCCCCGCGGCGAGGTCGCCGCGCTCAACCAGCAGGCAGGCCACCCCGCGCAGGCTTAAATCCCTCGCCAGTCCGGCGCCGGTGGCCCCGCCGCCGACTATCAGCACCTGGGTTTTGAGCCGGGTCATGGGAAATGCCTCAAGATTGCGGTTTTTGACTTTTCACCGGTCCATCATGCATTATGTTTCATGGGTAAAAAAGATCATTTGGAACCGCCGGCCGAACGGCCCATAGGAATCGGATCGGGGTTGCGGTTGTCGTCCGAAAAACCGCTTTTTCCAACCCGATGAGGTATCAACCGTGCAAATGCTCAACATCGCAGCCCTGGCGGTGGCGCTTGCCATGGATGCCTTCGCGGTGGCGATTGCCGCCGGCGTGACCCTCAAAAAGATCAGCTTTCGTCAGAATTTCCGCTTGGCTTGGCATTTCGGGCTGTTTCAGGCCATGATGCCGGTCATCGGCTGGGCCGCGGGAATTCACATCAGGAGCTTGATTGAGAGCTTCGACCATTGGGTCGCCTTTGGCCTGCTGCTTTTTGTCGCCCAGGGAATGCTGCGGGCGGCATTTCGAAAAGAAGCGCCGGACCAGGAACGCAAAGACCCCACCCGCGGCGCCACGCTGGTGATGCTATCCGTGGCCACCAGCATCGATGCCCTGGCCGTGGGGTTGAGCCTGTCGCTGATCAATGTGTCCATTTGGACGCCGGCCCTGGTGATCGGCCTCGTGGCGGGCGCCTTCACCACGGTGGGCATGCATCTCGGAAAAATGATCGGCGCGCTCCCCCACCTGAGCCGCTACGCCGAGGGCGCAGGGGGGGTCGTGCTGGTGCTGATCGGCGTCAATATTCTCTACGAGCACGGCGCGCTCGGTTTTTGATCCGGCCGACGGCCTGCTGGTCCTTGGGCGAGCCGCCGACGTGGATGAAACTCAAGCGCCGGTTCCCTTCCCGGCCCGACGGGTTTGAAGCCCCGCCGATATTCTGCTATAGACCGGGGCGCTACCGGCAAACGTTAGACCGCAGCCCGCCGCGCAGGGCACAACCCGAAAGACACGCCATGAAACCCCGACGATCGACCTTGTCCGTACCCGGCCACATATCCAAGATGCACCCCAAAGCAGCGGCCAGCGACGCCGACGTCGTCATGCTGGATCTTGAGGACAGCGTTCCGCTGGACGCCAAGGAGGCGGCCCGGCAGCAGGTCATCGGTTCCCTGCAGGCCATCGACTGGGGCTCCAAGACCGCAACGGTGCGCATCAACGGCCTGGAAACGGCCTACGGCTACCGGGATCTGCTGGAAGTGGCGGAAGCGGCCGGCGACCGTTTGACGAGCATCGTGATCCCCAAGGTCGATCACCCCCGGGACATCCACTTCGCCGCCCGCCTCTTGGACGGCATCGAGCTGCATTGCGGCCGCCAGCGCCCCTTGGGGCTGGAGGCCTCCATCGAAACCGCCGCCGGGCTGCAGCAGGTGGCGGCCATCGCCGATGCCAGCGACCGCATCCAGACGCTGGTTTTCGGTATCGCCGATTACTCGGCCTCGATCGGCGCGCGGCTGGTCTCCCTCTCGGGCCACGGGGAGGGGGAGGAGGCGCTCTACCCCGGCCACCGCTGGCATTTCGCCATCAGCCGCCTGGTCATGGCCGGCAAGGCCCGCGGCCTGATGGTGATCGATGCGCCCTACGGCAATTTTAAGGACCCCGAGGGGCTCGAGCGCACCGCGGTCATCGCCTGCGCGCTGGGCTGCGACGGCAAATGGGCCATCCACCCCGACCAGGTGGGCCCCCTGAACCGGGTGTTCAGTCCCTCCCCCGAGGAGGTCGCCCGCGCCGGCCGGATCCTGGAGGCCTTCCAGGGGGCCCAGGGGCGGGGCGCCATCGCGGTGGACGGCCGCATGCTGGACCAGGCGACCGTGCGCCTGGCCCGCCAGCTGTGGGAGCAGGCCCGGCACCTGGGGTTGGTGTAAAGAATTTAGCAGGCCGCGGCCCTATGACCGGCGATCCAGACTGCGGTACTGGATCGCCTCGGAAATGTGCGCCGCTTCGATGGCGCTTTCACCGGCCAGGTCGGCGATGGTGCGGGCGATTTTCAGAATGCGGTTGCAGGCCCGCGCGGAGAGCCCCAGGCGGTCGCTGGCCTGCTCCAAAAGAACCCGCGAGGCGTCCGCGATCCGGCAGTGGGCGTGGATCTGGCGGCTGCCCATCTGGGCGTTGACGTAGATTTTGCTGCGGCCGAAGCGCCGGGCCTGCAGATCGCGGGCGGCGGCCACGCGGTCTCGGATGGCGGCCGAGACCTCGGCCGGGCGACCGTTCATCAGGTCGCGGTAGGCCACGGCGGGAACCTCGACGTGCAGATCGATGCGGTCCAGCAGGGGCCCTGAAATTCTGGACCGGTAGCGGTCCACCTGGTGGCGGGAGCATCGGCACTCGTGCCGGTCGTCTCCGAGGTAGCCGCAAGGGCAGGGGTTCATGGCCCCGATCAGCATGAAGCTGCAAGGGTAGGTGAGGGTCGAGGCCGCCCGCGCAATCGTGACCTGGCGATCTTCAAGCGGCTGGCGCAGCATTTCCAGGACGTTCTTTTTGAATTCGGGCAGCTCGTCCAGGAACAACACCCCGTTGTGCGCCAGGCTGACTTCGCCGGGTTTGGGCACATGCCCCCCGCCGATCAGCCCGGCGTCTGAGATGGTGTGATGCGGCGCCCGAAAGGGCCGCTGCCGCACCAGGGCCTGCCCCCGCCGAAGCATCCCGGCGACGCTGTAAATCCGGGTGGTCTCGATGGCCTCCTCAAAGGTCAGGGTCGGCAGAATGGTCGGAATCCGCCGCGCCAGCATGGTCTTGCCCGAGCCCGGCGGCCCGACCATCAGGAGGTTGTGGCCCCCCGCAGCGGCGACTTCCAGCGCCCGCTTGACGTGCTCCTGGCCTTTGACATCAGCGAAATCGAGGCCGGCCGGCTCACCCGAAAGTAGTTCCCGATTCGCCGCGGATTCGTGGGGCGCAATGGCCGCCAGACCCCGCAGAAATTCGGCCGCCTGGGAAAGGGTTTGAACCGGGATGACC
>JASFIY010000394.1:0-3609 GCA_050122415.1 Desulfobacteraceae bacterium | reverse complement strand
TCACCGCTCGCATCTCTCTTGGGCATTTTCTCTGGAAATCGCCAACCTCCTTTTCGCCCTTCTTGCTCTTGGGTCTTTGTTTGGCGTCAACCTGAGGGCCTCGGAAAAATAATGCCACATCCTGCTTGTCTTTTGGCCCGTCCCCGGCGTTACAGCCGCCGGCACATATCGGGATATGCGCCGATGGATGGGCCTCGATGACGAACCGAAATCCTTCGCCTCAGCGTGGAATTATTTCTTGCCGCGACCCTGGCTTGATCGCACTCTACGACCGACAACGGTTTTCATAAATACTGGGTAGCAGGTAATCGGCGCCCGTGGACCCTGTACTTGGCGAAGACGACAACAGCAGAGTCTTAAGGGCCTCGGCAATAAATAATTGCACGTCTTGCTTGTCTTTTGGCCCGTCACCGGCGTTACATCCGCCGGCACATATCCCGATATGCGCCGGCGGATGTGCCTGGGTGACGAACCAAAATCCGGCGCCATATTGTGCAATTATTTATTGCCGCGACCCTGAAAGCGTGATCTTTTCGCCCATTGAAGTTGATGAACCCGCAGATAGCGGCGGTAAAAGCCGACCGGGTGTAGGCGCTGGAAGTCCTGCAGGTGATAAAGGTCGGGCCCCGGGGGCGTACGCCGGCCCTCCGTATCGGGGGCGGCGAAGCGTTGACAGGGGGGGCGCAGGCCGGGTAATCGAGCTCCGAAATCAGTCGCCTGCGGGACCTACTGCCGGGAAGGTGAAGCCGGGCATAACCTTTTGACTGACCGGAACTAGGGGAGATACAGCGCGGTTCAAGGATCATGTCCTCTCTCGATCCTGGAATTCGGCCTTTATGGCCGAATGAAACCGGAGGTCGTGATCCATTATTCGACCTATCGGGCCGGCTTTTGCTTCGGAACATGTCGAATTCTCGAGAGTTTTCCCGAGACGGGCCAAGGCGCGGTCATGGGGCGAGGGGGGCGGGGTTTTGCGGTGTCGCAGGCGTCGCGGTGAAACTCTCACCGGGCGCGTCGTTTTTCTTGCCGGCCATCACCTTGCGTCGATGTTGCCGGATCGAAATGTCGCGGTGCCCGGTGAGAGGGCAGTTATACCGTGGGGTTTGTTTTGGGGATGGGCAGGTCGGGGATTAGTCGGAGTAACCGCTGCCCACGATCAGACCACTTTGGGTCGTCTTGAGGTAGGAATGCTTCATCTTGCCCTGCCATTCATAGTCGACCCAGATTCCCTCCGGGGTGGATTGGCTGATAATGTCATACAACGCGCTGGATTCTTCCTGCAGATTTTTACCGGCCAGGCTCGGATGGACGATCAGGTTTCCGCCGGCTTCCATGATGAAGGCATAGGGGTCATAGTCATCCGCCTTGAACTCTGAGGCCGCTTTTCCGCCGTCGATGGCGGCCGCGATGTCCTCCACGTTCTTCTGAATCGCGTCCTTGTCCGCGGCGAAAACATTGAAAGACAGGCAGACGCCGAACATGACCACCATGGTCAGAATTGCGATTTTCTTCATTCCTTCCTCCTTTTTTGATTGGTGACTAAGTGACTTGGATTGTCGACCGATTGCAGATCTCCCCACCCTGACCTCAGGGCTCACCTCCTTTCCATTCGGTGGGCGAACCTTTTTCGAAACCGCCGTATGGTGCGGTTACGCCTTTGCGCCAACCAAAAGGCCTGCTGACCGTGTCGGCACGCGGGAGTTTCCGCGGCAGAGCGTGGTTTCACAACAGGCCCAAATGAAATTTAGCGAGAACTATCAAAAAATATTTTAACGAATTTCTAACATTTGACGGCCTTTCATGTCAAAAGCTTATTTTCAATTAATAGACTTGATGAACCAGTAAAAATCCAAAATCCAGACCGTTTCGTAAAAAGGTCAAGTTACGGCGCGCAAATCTCAGCGGCGTGAGGCGTACTTATGTACGCCGCAGCGACTTCGAGATGCAGCGCAACGCAGAAATTGGCCTTTTTACGGAACTGTCAGGCTTCAGCCTTGGAATTCTTCGTTAAACGCGATCCGGTCACTGAAACGTTTCCACGGGCCGCGGCGCTCGCGGGCATAGGCACGAAGACGCCGCCACCACTGCTCGCCGAAAAGGACCCGATGGACTGAGTAGTCGCGCTGGTCGATTATTCCCTCGACTTCGATCTGCTGGATGCCGAAATCGTTGTAATTCGGCCCCAGCATGAGGCATGCGGCGATAACGTCGATGGCATGTCGTTTCATCACGTTTTTGGAGTAGAGTTTGGAGAGGGCCGTCACCTTCGCGTCGTAGCGAAGCGTTTTGGCGATGGCGACGGCCTGGTCCACCGGCAACCTGTTCAACTGCAAGGGGACGCCGTAGTCTTTTCTTTCCACTTTGAAGGGAGACGTGTTGCCGACGAACAAAATATCCATGTCGTTCGGCAGCCGCTCGCCCTGGATGCCCGCAAGCCAGCGCGCCAGTGAGCCGAAAAGCAGAACCGTTTTCGGGTAATACTCCGCGACGTCCTCGGCCAATTGACGCAATGCGTCTTCAAAACTCCGGATTCTCTCCTTCGCATCCTTCTCCGAAAATTCCGGATCCCCGTTCAATTATGCCTCACCATTATTGGCCGATCACGCGACGGCAGACGGCGCAGCGTCGATCGCTTCCCTCACTTTTTTAAGGAGGATCTCGCTCCGGTAGGGTTTTCCGATGAAAGGAAACCCTTTTTCCCTGAGTTCCGCGATGGATTTTGAATGGGACGTGTAACCGCTGGAGAACAGGATCTTCTGCCGCGGCGCCACGGCGCGGATCCGCTTGCAGGCCTCGATCCCGTCCAGGCGCGGCATGACGATATCCATGATGACGAGGTCGATGGCCGACGGGCCGATGGCGGTAAAGGTGTGGACCGCATCGAGGCCGTCTCTGGCTGCAAATACCCGGTATCCGCGTGAAGAGAGGATCTCCGCGGCAAGATCGCGCACCAGTTCCTCGTCGTCCACCACCAGGACCCCCTCCTCTCCGCGGGGGGCTTCGCTGATGGGGGCTTGGACGCCGGGCCGCTCATGGGCCTCGCCGCTGGGGAGGAAGATATCGAAGGTGGCGCCCTTGGCCGGGGCGCTCTCCACGAGAATGTGTCCGCCGAGGTTGCGGACGATTCCGTAAACCATGGCAAGCCCCAGCCCCGTTCCCTTGCCGATGCCCTTGGTGGTGAAAAACGGGTCGAAGATCCTGTCCATGAGTTCGGGTGCAATGCCGCTGCCCTCGTCGGCGATGATCAACTGGACGTAGCTCGACGCTTCGGTCAAGCAGGCCGGGCAGCGCTTCAGGAGGGTTGCGGGGGAAGCCTCTCGGGTGGTGATGGTGATGGTGCCGCCGTCGGGCATGGCATCCCGGGCGTTGAAGATCAGGTTCAGGATGGCCTGCTGGATCTGGGTGGCGTTTGCCTGGATGTCGGCAAGATCGCTGTGCAGAACGAGTTTCGTGGTGATTTTCTCGGGAAGGGACCGTTGGATGAGCGAGACGGTTTCCTCTATGAGCGCGTTTAGGTTCACCGGGCCCGCGTCCTCGGGTTTCGTCCCGCGGCTGAAGGCGAGCAGCTGGCGGATGAGCTCCGCCGCGCGCATGCTCGACTTCTCGATG
>JASFIY010000393.1:0-3638 GCA_050122415.1 Desulfobacteraceae bacterium | reverse complement strand
TTTCATCAGGAAGGATTCGATGGACATCTTCTTCTGGCGGGCGCTGGAAATCGCGTGCTTGAGCTCTTTCTGGGTGACGATGTGGTTTTCCAGGAGGTAATCGAACTTGTTGGTTTTGCCCCGGGCAGCCATGCGCTTTTGATTGTAAAGCGCAATGCCGAGTATTTTGGACAGCTCCTCCAGCGCCAGTTCGTCGGCCTCCGAGAAGGCTTGGCCGTCTTTGTGGTTGATGACCTGGATGACCCCCAGCAAAAAGGTTTTGAACAGGATCGGACCGGCCAGCACCTGACCGGTGGTGATGCCGGTGCGCTTGTCCCAGCTGGCGTCGAATTTCATTTCGGGGCTTAAGCCGGCCAGTTCCTGGGCGTCATAAACGTTTTTGATGTTGGCGATTTTCTGCTTGGTGGCGCAGTAGCCGGCGATGCTGGCGGTGGTGATCGGGATGCGGATCTCCTTGGTCTCTTCTCCGGCCTTGACCTTGGAGACCAACTCCCGTTTGACCCCGTCAATCACATACACCGACAGGCGCTCGGCGCCGAAAAGGGCGGTGATGTCGTCCTTGAGATAAATCAGGATTTCTTCTAGGTTGGCGGCATTGTAGATTCGGTCGCTGATTTCCTGCAGCGACGGCCGGCCGGTGGGTTTGATTTTCAGGGCCTGGACAGGCTGGCTGGCGGGGGGGGACGCTTTGGTCAGATTTTGCATAATGAACCGGATTCCATTGGGTATTGGCCGTTAACATGCACAAGACCGCCGATGGCAGGGCCCCGTGCCGCCCCTGATCATGTTTTTTTCAGGTGTTGCAAGAGTTTTTTCGCACCCCCGCCGATCAGCATGACCCCGATCAGGTAAAAGCAGAAGCGGATATATGAAAGAATGGAGGAGAACTGCTCGATTTGGGCGATTTGCGGCATGACCTGCGGGATGCGGATGAAAACGCCGATGCCGGCTGCGATCAAAAGAACACCCCAAACGATCTGAACGCTCCGTGTGGTTCCTTTCATGTAACACCCTTGTGCTCACCGGGAGCCTCTATAATAATCGACAGTGGTTCCCGGAAAATAAACCCAATTTATGACAGTTCCGTAAAAAGGCCAATTTCTGCGTTGCGCTGCATCTCGAAGTCGCTGCAGCGCACAGTAGTACCCCTCTCGCTGCTGAGATTTGCGCGCCGCAACTTGGCCTTTTTTGGAAACCGTCCGGTTTTTGATTTACCGGTTCATCATTTAGCGGCCTCACCAAAAAAGCGCGCCCTTTGATCCAGGCCCCGCTCCCCGGCCGGGCCCTTCAGCTGCAGCCGGATTCCGGATCCCCGGGGTCGCTCGCAAAGGAGCGCCCCTCAAGAATCCGGACCGTCACGGGCACCCCGAGCCCCTCCTCCAGGCGGTTGCCGACGGTCTGGATCACGCGCTGGAGCTCTTTGATCTCATCTGAGAACAGGCTGTCGTCGATCCCGATCCAGACTTCCAGCCAGTGGCGCGCGTCCTGGACCCTGCGAAAAAAACGGCAGTTTCGCGGCAGCCGCCCCAAAGCCGCCTGAACCGTGGCGCGCACCTGGTCCGGTGAAACCTTGACCCCGCGAATGCTCAACATCTCGTCGGTGCGCTCGGCCAGCCAGACGATGCGCCGCAGGGTCACGCCGCAGTCGCACCCACCGGCAATGAAGCGCGCGCGGTCGCCGGTCCGGAAGCGGATCAAGGGAAAGGCGCGGGTCGTCAGGGTCGTCAAGACCAGCTCGCCGGTTTCGCCTTCCGGCAGAACCTCCCCGCTGGCGGGGTCCACGATTTCGGGCAGGAAATGGTCTTCATTGATGTGCAGCCCAGCGTGCCGGTTGCATTCGAACCCGATCGCCGGGCCGGGGACCTCGCTGAGGCCGTAGTGCTGCCAGGTTTCCACCTGCAGCCGCTCCTCCAGTTCCGCACGCAGACCGGCCGCGACCGGCTCTCCCACCAGGATCAGGCGCCTCAGCCCCAGCAGGGTCGGTTGCACGCCGGTTCGGTGAAGGTACATCGCCAGCTGTCCGGCCGAGGCCGGGGTGGTGACGAGCACCGAGGTCCTGTAATCCCGCAGCACCATGACCTGCTTTTCAAGGGAAAGCGGGGTGTAGGGAATCACGCTGGCGCCGACGGCCTCGGCGCCCTCCTTGTAGTCCCTCCCCCAGTTGGAGAGGCCGGGATCCAGGGCGATCTGGAGAATGTCCACCGGAGTGACGCCACCGGCCTCCAGGGCGCGCGCGACGATCTCGCGCCAGACCATCAGATCCTGGCGGGTGTACCCGCTGACGGCCGGTTTGAGGGTGGTGCCCGAAGCGGTGTGAATGCGGACGATGTCCCGCAGCGGCACCGCAAACAACCCGTAGGGATAGTGCTCCCCCAGGTCCCGCCGATAGGTGAAGCCGATGCGCTCGAGGTCATCCAGGCGCTCGATTTCGGCGGGGTCGCGCCCCGCGGCCTCGAAGCGGTCGCGGTGAAAGCGGACGTTGCGGCAGGCCCGGTTGAGGGTGCTCTGCAACCGTTCCAGCTGAAGCTGGCGGCGCTCTTGGGGGTCCATGTGGATCACGGGGTCATCTCCCTTCATCGAAATCCCGGTAGTCTTTGCCCAGGTAGGCCCGTTTGACCTCCTCGTCCACCAGCAGGTCGGCCGCCCTACCCTGCAGGACAATTCGGCCGGTTTCCAGCACATAGCCGCGGTCGGCGATCTGCAGCGCCGCCCGGGCGTTTTGCTCCACCAGTAGAATCGTCAGGCCTTCCCGGCGCAGCTCGGCCAGCGTTTCCAGAATGCGGGCGACCACCAGCGGGGCGAGACCCATCGAGGGTTCGTCCAAAACCAGGAGCTGCGGCCGGGCCATCAGCGCACGGCCGATGGCCAACATCTGCTGCTCCCCGCCGGAAAGGGTGCCGGCGAGCTGCTGCACCCTTTCCCGCAGGACGGGAAAGAGCTTGCTCACCATTTCCAGGTCCCGGGCCACCGCCTGGCGCTCTCCCCGCCGCAACCGGGTGTAGGCCCCCAGCATCAGGTTGTCCTCGACCGTCAGCGGCGGGAAGATCTGGCGCCCCTCGGGCACCAGGCTGATCCCGGCTTTGACCACCGCGGGCGGGTCGGCCCCCCGCAGCGAAGCATCCTTGAAGCGGATTTCGCCGTCCCAGTGGTTCATCAGCCCGCAGATCGCCTGCAGCAGGGTGCTTTTGCCCGAACCGTTGGTTCCGATCAGGGTGACCAGCTCCCCCTGGCCGATGTGCAGGCTGACCCCTTTGAGGGCCATGATTTTACCGTAATAGCATTTGAGGTTGCGAATTCGCAGCATGGGGCCCTCGAAAAGACGCGGACACAGACACCGGTGCCAGGGGTGGCCGCAGGGGATGCGCAAAGCCCGAAACCGGAAAGACACGCGCAGCCTGGTTTGGGTGCGCATTGGGCGGCGGCCTTGCGGCGTGACCTCAGGGACGAGGAATTATTGGTTGCCGCGACCCTTATAGCCCCGGCGCCCGGCCGGGTCCTGAAACCTGATCGGCCTGCTGCATGCCAAGATAGGCCGCAATCACCGCCGGGTCGGATTGGATGTCGCGCGGCCGGCCCTCGGCAATCAACCGCCCCTGGTCCAGGACCGCGATCCGGTCGCAAATCTCCATGGTCAGGCT
>JASFIY010000392.1:0-3640 GCA_050122415.1 Desulfobacteraceae bacterium | reverse complement strand
GGCAAAAGCCGCCACCCGGGTCCCGGTCAAAACATCCACCCGGGTGTCGGCCGAAACCGTCTGAACCAGGTCCGCGAAGGTTTTCTGCTCCTCGGCGCCCAGCCCGAAGAGCGGCCCCGGGTTTTGCTGCGAGCCGCCCAGCCGGTCCGATTTCTCGGCCAGGACCACCTTGTACCCCAGGCCGGCGATTTCCGTCGCCGTGCGCACCCCCGCCAGACCGCCGCCGATCACCAGGACATCGGTCGCGATGGCGATCTCTTCCATATCCGTCTGTTTGATGTCTGTCATTCGCCCCCCCCTAAATATTTCATCGCTTCATAGGCTGCCTGTCCTGCATGGGCCATGGAGGCCGCGATGGTTTTCGGCCCCCCCACCGTTCCGGCCAGGAAAACGCCGTTGTTGGTGGTGGCGGTGCGGTTGAAACTGTCGCTGCTCCGGAAAAAACCGTCCGCATCCAAGCCGATGTCCAGCAGGCTCGCCATCCGTTGGTTGTCCAGCCCCGGCATGATCCCGATGGAGAGCACCACCAGATCGAATTCGGCGTCCACCGGTGACCCGTCGGCTTCCGTGGTGTAGCGCATCCGCAGACGGTCGTCTTCCATCGGGTAGATGTCCACGGGGATGTTGCGCACGAACTGCAGGTCCTGTTTGCACTTTTCGTAGAAAGCCGGGAAATTGTTGCCCGTGTTCTGAATGTCCATATAAAAGACGGTGATCTCGACCTCGGGGTTGTGGTGCTTCATCAGTTCCGCCGCCCGAAGCGCATACGGGCAGCAGACGTGGGAGCACCAGAGGTTGCCCAGGCGCTCGTCGCGGCTGCCGACACACTGGATGAAGGCCACCTTGGCGGGCGGCTGGCCGTCGGAGGGCCGCAGCACCCGGCCCTGGGCGCGCACCCCGCGCTCCAGTTCGAGCCCGGTGACCACGTTGGGCAGTTTGCCGTAGTTGTAGGTGCCTTTGCGGGTGGCGTCGAAGGGCGCAAACCCGCTGGCCAGCACGATGGCGTCGACCTTGAGGTCCGCCGCTGTGCCGCCGCAGTCCAGGGCCGCGTTGTTTTTGGAGAATTTGTGGGCGGCCGCGCAGGCCAGCGGGTCTGTCTCGTAGCGCTCCCGGCAGCCGGGGCTGGCGGCGGGGGCCGCGGCGCCGCTAGGCTGCAAGCTGACCTCGAAGCGCCCGTTGCGGGCGACCCGACCGACTTCGACCCCGCAGTGAACGTTGATACTGGGCGCCTCGACCACGTTCTTGAGCATCTTCTCGACGGAGCAGGCGCCGCACTGGCGGCATTCATCGGTGGCTTTGCAGCAGTACTGGATGGCATGGCCGCCCAGGTGGTCGCTTTTTTCCACCAAATCCACCAGGACACCGCACTTGGACAATTCCCAGGCCGCAGTCAAACCGGCGATACCGCCTCCAATGACCATCACTTTTTTAGGATCTGCACTCAATTGGAAACTCCTTAGTCTTGTGGTTAAACCTTCGGCCTGGGCAGAACCTTTGCCTGCTCGGCAATCTCCGGCACCCGGTGCTCCCATTCGATGGCCATCAAATGCACACCGGCCACACCCTTCATTTCCTTGAACTCCTGGATCTGCTCGCAGGCGATCCGGATGCCCTCGTCGGACTGCTTCTTTTTGTCGACGCCTTTGAGCCGGTTGATGATCTCGTCGGGCACGTCCATGCCCGGCACCTTGAGCTTCATATAGCGGGCCATACCGAGGCTCTTCATGGGGGTCACGCCGGCCAGGATGTAGACTTTCTCGGTGAGCCCCATGTCGTTGGCCTGCTGGACCCAGCGGCGCATCTTGTCCATGTTGAAGATGCACTGGGTTTGGATGAAATCCGCACCCGCCTGGATTTTCTTGGCCAAGCGGTGGACCCGCCACTCGAAGGGTTCGGCGAAGGGGTTGGCGGCCGCACCGATGAACATCTTGGGGGTGTCGTCGATATCGCTGCCGCTGAGGAACTTGCCCTCATCGCGCATCTTGCGCACCATCCCGATCAGCTGCATGGAGTCGACGTCGAAGACGCCCTTGGACTGCGGGTGATCGCCGAACTGCTGGTGGTCGCCGGAAAGGCAGAGCATGTTGCGGATGCCGTGGGCCCAGGCGCCGAGGATGTCGGCCTGCATGGCCAGGCGGTTGCGGTCGCGGCAGACCATCTGGTAGTTGGGCTCCAGCCCGGCCTGCATGGCGATCAGGGAGGCGGCCCAGCTGGACATGCGCACCATGGCGGTCTGGTTGTCGGTGATGTTGACCGAGTCCACGTTGCCCACCAAAAACTTGGCCTTCTCCGTAATGGCCGCGACATTGGCCCCCCGGGGCGGTCCCAATTCACCTGTAAAGGCAAAGTGCCCGGCGTCTAAAATCTTTTTCAGATTGCTTTCAGTCATCGATTTTTCCTCTACCTTGCGTTGTCGTGATTTTCGGATGGGATCCCCGTCTCTCTACTTGCCCGCCAGCTGCTTGCGTCTGGCGTAACCCGGCTGCACGATGGTGCGCGGGACCTGGTTGCGCCAGTCGGTGGGGGGGCAGATCTCCATGATGCTGGCCAGGCGCCCCTGTTTGGCCAGCCGTTCGTAGATGGCCTGCCAGGCGCAGGGCTGGTCCTGATTGATCTCGCAGCTGCCGCTGTTGGTCCCGCCGCAGGGGCCGTTCTGCAGCCCCTTGGCGCACATGGTCACCGGGCAGATGCCGCCGGTAATCCCCAAAAAGCAGGTGCCGCAGCCCCGACAGCGCTCCTCGTACCAGCCGACATCCTGGTTGGCCCCCATAAAGGTCGTGTTGACCCCCGGAAAAACCGGAGTATGGGGAAAGCGCTCCGCCAAGAACTGGATCCCGACACCGCAGGCCATGGAGACCATGGCATCGTAGCCGTCGACGACGCCGTCCAGTTCGGCCAGAAATTCGCGGTCGCACTGCCGCTCCACCGTCGCCGCCGCCAGCTCGATGGGTTTGCCGGCCAGCGTGCGGGCGATTTTCAGTTCGGCGTTGAGCACGCCGACCTCCTTGCTGCCGCCGGCGAGACAGACGGCGACACAGGTGCCGCAGCCAACCGTCAAGACCTTTTTGGCGTCCTTGAGCATGTCTTTGATTTCCTGCAAAGGCTTTCGTTCGGCTACAATCATGAGACCTCCTGTCGGTTAAGCGTAAAATGACGCTAGCGTGCTCCCAAAGATTTCAAGGGAGTTGAGATTGGGGAAAAGAAAATTCGGGGGGGAATCGGAAAATGGCTGCCCATGGCGCCTCATTGGGTGTGGAAGCGGCGGAAAAGTCGGCGGTTTAAAGCCGCTTCAGGCGCTACTATTTGGTCTGCGGAGCATAAGATTGGCCACCCGGATTTTTCGGTGCAACATCCTGATGTAAATCAAGAAAGAAGTTATACTGCCTTTATAATGTTCCTGTCAATAGGCGATTGGGAGTTTTGCGTTTAAAGGCGACCAGCGTTGGTTTGCCAAGTCCGGTTCGACTTTAATGAAAAAACGTCTTTAACCACTATTCAAACACTGTATGGCGTTCATTATTTTCTTGACATATTTGCCTCTGATTGTTTATTCAGAAAGTTATGCTCGGCTAAAATCGCCGCCGGCTGATCTTTTTGGAAAAAGCGCCGCGCTGGGGCGCCTATTTGGGACGCATGCCGC
>JASFIY010000391.1:0-3653 GCA_050122415.1 Desulfobacteraceae bacterium | reverse complement strand
GGTCAGGGACTCGATGGCCGCCAGGTCGAGAAGGTTCTCGCCGCCCGCTTCGGGCGCATCGTGCAGCTCCAGCTGGTCGTTTTGGGGGTTGTAACGGCCCCAAACCTGAATGCCGACGGGAACGAAAAGCACCTCCACCCGCCCGCCGTGGGCCGCCAGAAGCGCCTCCTGCAGCTCGGTGGTGGTCTGCCCGGTGCCCGCCAGCTGCTGGAAGCGGGCGGCCGCGGCCTCCCGCGACTCCCTGAAGAGCGGCTCAACGATCTCCCAGGCCGGGCCATGCAGTTCCTCGGGCCGCAACCCCTCGGGGTTGCCCGCGATCCCCTGGTCCACCAGATGCGGGTAGGTGTTGGCCTCGCGGTAGATCGGGAAGAGATAGTCGACCCCCGCCAGCACCAGGGGCGCCTGGCTGTCCGTCAGCAGCTGCTGCAGGCTCTTGTCGATGGTCCGGAACCAGCGCAGCAGCCGGTCTTTGGTGACGGCGCTGATCTCGTGGCCGTAAAACACGGCCGCACGCTTTCCGGTTCCGGAGGCTGTGCCGGTGTGGAATTGCAGCTGTTTATCCGCCGGCGGTTCCGGAAAGGCCTCGGCGAGACTTTGCAGCAGCCCTTCCGGGACGATCTCGTCCACCGTGTGGCGCGTGCCTTCCAGCAGCCGCACCTGGTTTTGGCTGAGCGCCAGAATGAAAAAAAGGCCGTCGCTGGTCAGGATCGGCAGCAGCGGTTTGACCAGGAAACGCTTGGCGGTGACCACCAGTTCGTCGAAGGCCAGCGGCAGTCGAAAGCAGTGGAAGGCATCGGCGGAAAAAAAAGCCGCCAGGCCGTCGCTCTGGCGCTGCCAGAAGGCCTTGTCCAGCAGCAGCCGCTGGGGTTTTTTGAGCATCTCCTGAACCTGGGCGGGGCGCAGGCCCCTGGCCTGGAGCTGCTCCTGGGCCTGGCGCAGCAGGTTGCGGAAACGAATCGGGTTTTGTTCGGTCTCCCGCCCGGCGCGATGGGTCGGCATGAACAGGGACGCGCACCAGTCGGGCTGGGGAATCAGAAAGGTGTGCCGCAATTTCTCCAGGGTGATTCTGTCCATGGGCAAGCGCTCCTTTCGTGAGGTTTGAGGTATTGCCAGAAGCTGAAAGCCCCGGATACGTGCCGTTCGGGGTCACGGACCCGTTGAAAAACGGGATGGCCTCGGGACCCGGCCAGCCACTCAGGACCAGCGCGTTGGGTTTGGCCACGGGAAACAGGAGCAGCCGCTGGAAAAGGGCAACGCAAAAGCCGCGACGCCGCCTTTCAGGCGACTGATCACATCATGGGGAAGGGGGGGCAAACCTGATTTGCGATAAACTCCGCGGGCGATGGCAGCCGGCC
Source organism: Desulfobacteraceae bacterium (assembly GCA_050122415.1). Lineage (GTDB taxonomy): Bacteria > Desulfobacterota > Desulfobacteria > Desulfobacterales > JAABRJ01 > JAABRJ01. Next base: position 2,298 of record JASFIY010000391.1, on the reverse strand, counting down.
GCTTCGGCTGCCATTTCAACCTAAACCAAACATAGAGCAGATTCAGGACAATTTCAACCAATTCACTTGACAAGCGCGGGCGGCTCTGTCTAATCCATTTAAGAAAACACTTATTTGATTTGACCCATGGAACCGATACAGGCCTTGAAGGCCCTGGCCGACGAAAAACGGCTCCAAATCGTCACCAAACTTCTCCACAGCGATCTGTGTGTCGGCGCCTTGGCCCGCCACCTGGGGGTTTCGAAGCCGGCCGTCTCGCAGCACCTGCGGGTGCTGCGCAAGGCCGGGCTGGTCTCGGGGGAGAAACGCGGCTACTGGACCCATTACACGGTGGAGCGCCAGGCGCTGACCCGCCTGGTGGCCGAATTGAACCGCCTGGCGGCGAATGCCCCCCACGGCCCCGCCGCATGCCGGCGCAGCGCCGCAGCGCCGGCGGACATCACCGCAAGAGAGGAGCTTGCTATGTGTCAAAATTGCTGTCAACAGCCCACCCGCCCGAAGGACAAACCACAGAACTGCAGCCCCGAGCAGATTGCGGTGGGCCACACCGAGGCCACGGCGCACCCCCGCACCTCCAAGGATCGCGGCCCCCGCAGCGGGTGACCTTTTCTTGAGCGACCCGCGGGGGCTGTGGCATGTCGGCATTGCTGATTGGCGCTGTTTTCCTGATTTCCCTGGTGCTGACCATGGTCGGCCTGGGCGGCGGGCTGATCTTCTCGCCGCTGTTCGTCATTTTAGGAATGGCGAAAACCGAGGCCGCCTCGGCCTCGCTGTTTCTCAACCTGGTTGCCGCCGGGTCTGCCGCCTTCGCCTATTCCCGCAAGAAAATGGTGGATTTTTCCCTGGCCGTCCCCCTGATCATCGCCTCCAGCCTGGCCGCCCCGATCGGGTCGTATTTCAACCTGCACATCGATTCGAAACCCTTTCTGATCGTCATGGCCGTGGTCCTGGCCCTGGCCGGGGCCCGCATGCTGCTCCCCGCGCCGGCCGCCGGTGAACGCGGCGGCCTGTCCCCGGCCCGGAAGGTTGCCGGCGGCCTCGCTATCGGCGCCGGCATCGGTTTCATAGGCGGGCTGCTGGGCATCGGCGGCGGGGTCTTCGTGGTGCCGCTGCTGATTTACGCACTGAAGACGCCCACCAAAATCGCGGCGGCTTCCTCGACCTTCATCGTCTGCTTTTCCTCCCTGACCGGCTTCCTGGGCTACGCCGCCATGGAGAGGGTCGACTGGGCCTTCATCCTGCCCGCCGCCGCGGCCTCCTTCGCCGGGGGCCAGGCCGGGGCCAGGATCATGAGCACGCGTCTCAGGGGCAGGAGCATCCGGCTGATCTTCAGCATCATTCTCTTTGCCTTGTGCGCCAAGCTGCTGCACCAATCATTTCTGGATTGACGCAAGGGAGGGGTGCACCATGAGCGAAGCTGTTTTCATCCAAAACCTGGCCAAGCGCTTCGGCAAGGTCCAGGCCGTCGACGGGATCTCCTTCAGCGTTGCCCAGGGCGAGCTGTTCGGCTTTTTGGGTCCCAACGGCGCCGGCAAGACCACCACCATCAACATGCTCACCGGCCTCGCGCGCCCAGATGCGGGCAGGGTCCGGATCGGCGGAATCGACTGCACCGGCAACCCCCGGGCGGCCCAGCATCTGGTGGGCGTGGTGCCCGACGAGAGCAATCTCTACCCGGAGCTCAGCGGCTTCGACAATCTCTGCTTCTGCGCCGCGCTCTACGGCATGGGCAAGGCCGCACGCCAGGCCCGGGCCCGGCAGCTGCTGACCGATTTCGGTCTCGCCCCGGCCGCCGACCGCAGTTTCGGCGGCTATTCCAAGGGCATGAAGCGCAAGCTGACCATCGCCGCCGGCATCATCCACCGGCCCCGGATCCTGTTCCTGGACGAGCCCACCACGGGCATCGACGTGGCCAGCGCCCGGCAGCTACGCCAGCTGGTCGCCGACCTGCACCGCTGCGGCACCACCATTTTCCTGACCACCCACTACATCGAGGAGGCCGAACGGCTCTGCCAGCGGATCGCCATCATCGTGGACGGCCGCATCGTGCGCATGGCCTCGGTCGAGGACCTGCTGCAGCCGGTGCAGGAAAAGCGCGTCATGCTGATCGCCTGCGCCCCGACCCCGGAGGACCTTCCCGGCGCGCTGGCCCAAGCTTTTTCGGGGATGGCCTTCAGCGTCCCGGGTGAAGGCCTGCTGCGGGTGGAGGCCGACGCGCCGGTGCGGGTCGGGGGGCTGGTGCGTTTTCTGGAAGAGCGGGGGATCGAGGTCAGCGAGGCCCGCCGGATGCGGCCCTCG
>JASFIY010000390.1:0-3663 GCA_050122415.1 Desulfobacteraceae bacterium | reverse complement strand
GTAGAAACCGGACCCCACCAGCGTGTCGCGCACGCGCTCACGGGTCTCGAGGTAGCGGGAAACCGTGCGGCCCTTGGCCGGAATCAGCGGAAAGGTCGTGGGGATCTGGTTGTAGCCGGTCAGGCGGGCCACCTCCTCCATCAAATCCTCGGCTCGGCAGACATCCACCCGAAAAGACGGCGGGGTGACCTCGAGGCGGTCGGCGCCCCCCGGGTGGACCGTGAAGTCGATGGATCTCAGGCGCGCGGCGATCTCTTCGGCGCTCAGCGCCAGGCCCAGCAGCCGGTTGGTGGCCGCGAGGCTCAGGGCGATCCGGGGGGCGGCGATTCGTCGCGGGTGAACGTCGATCACGCCGCTCACCGCCGTTCCGCCGCTCAACTGCTGCATGAGATCGGCTGCGCGGTTGAGTGCGACCACGGTGCCCTCCGGGTCCACCCCCCTTTCGAAACGGTGGGCCGCATCGGTTTTGAGCCCCAGGGCTTTGGCGGTCTTGCGGATGCTGTCCGGGTCGAAATGGGCGCTTTCGATCAGCACCGAACGGGATTCGGCGGTGATCTCGGAGTTCAGTCCGCCCATCACGCCGGCGATGGCCACCGGTTTTTGGCCGTCGCAGATCATCAACATCTCGGGGGTCAGCGCGCGCTCCTTGCCGTCCAGGGTGGTGAAGCGCTCGCCGGCGGCGGCGGTCCGGACGACGATGCGGTGTTCGGCCAGACGTTCGAAATCGAACGCGTGCAGCGGCTGACCGGTTTCCAGCATGACGAAATTGGTGATGTCGACCACGTTGTTGATGGGTTTCAGCCCGACGGAGCGCAGCCGGTCCTGCAGCCAGTGGGGCGAGGGGCCGACGGTGACGCCGTGCAGCAGTCGGGCCGCGTATCGCGAACAGTGATCGGGGGCCTGGATGGCGACGACGGCCTGTTGGGCGATGTCGTTGCCCGCTGCAGGCATAACGGGGGCCGGCAGGCGCAACAGGGTTTTTTGGATGGCCGCGACTTCGCGCGCCACCCCGATGATGCTCAGGCAGTCCGGCCGGTTGGGCGTGAGGCCGATTTCCAGCACGGGGTCGCAGAGGTTGAGCGCCCGGTTCAAGGGCGTTCCCGGTTGGGCCGTCCCGGGTGGCAGGACCATGATGCCGTCGGCTTCGGCGCCAAGTCCCAGCTCGGCCTGGCTGCAGAGCATGCCCTCGGAGACTTCTCCGCGGATGACCCCCCGCTGGAGCCGCTCCCCGCCGGGCAGTTCGGTCCCCGGCAGGGCCAGGGGCGCCAGCTGGTCGGGGGCCACGTTGGGGGCGCCGCAAACCACGGCGACGCTGCGGTCGCCGATCTCCACCCGGCAGCACCGGAGGTGATCCGCGCGCGGGTGCGGCGCCACCGCCAGCACGCGCCCCACCGGGACGGTTTCCAACCAGCTGTAGCGGTCGCTGACCGCCTCGACTTCCAGACCGGCCATGGTGAGCGCCTCGGCCAGGGCCTCAACCGTCATTTCGACGGCGACATAGGCGTTGAGCCAGCTTAAACTAACCTTCATCGCACCTGTCCAGTCGGCCTCCCGGCGCCGGGGCGCTCAGAACTGCCGCAGAAACCGCACATCGTTTTCGAAAAAACGGCGGATGTCGTCGATCTGGTACTTCAGCATGGCAATCCTTTCGATCCCCATCCCGAAGGCGAAGCCGGTGACGGCGCCGGTGTCGTAGCCCACATTTTCAAACACCGCCGGGTGCACCATCCCCGATCCCAGCACCTCCAGCCAGCCCGTTTGGGAGCAGACCCGGCAGCCGCTGCCCCGGCAGATCACGCAGCGGATATCGACCTCGGCACTCGGTTCGGTGAAGGGAAAGAAGCTGGGCCGGAACCTGAGGCTGGTTTCCGGATCGAAGATCTGCTGGATGAACGTGGTCAGGATCCCCTTGAGGTCGCCAAAGGAGACGTTGCGGTCGACCATCAGCCCTTCGACCTGGTGAAACATCGGCGTGTGGGTCAGGTCGGAGTCGCAGCGGTAGACCTTGCCCGGGGCGATGATCCGCACCGGCGGCGGCTGCTGCGCCATGATCCGCACCTGGATCGGGGAGGTGTGGGTGCGCAGCACCACATTTTCAGAGACGTAGAACGTGTCCTGCATTTCCCGGGCGGGGTGGTTTTTGGGGATGTTGAGCGCCTCGAAGTTGTAATAATCCGTTTCGACCTGGGGGCCTTCGACGGTTTCAAAGCCGAGGCGGTTGAAAATCCCGCAGATTTCGCGGGTGGTCTGGGTGATCGGATGCAGCGCGCCGCTGAAGCAGGGGCGTCCGGGCAGCGAGACGTCGATTTCCGCCACCTGTTGCGTGGCCTCGGCCCGAAGCCTGCGGGTGGCGGCTTCGATCTCCGTCGCCAGAAAATTTTTGACCTCGTTGGCGGTTTTGCCCGCCAGCGGGCGCTGCTCGACGGGCAGCTGCGAAATATTGCGCAGGTACAGGGTGACCCGGCCCTTGCGTCCGAGATAGCGCACGGCGATCTCGCCGACCGCATCCAGGTCGGTTGCCGACCCCAGTTCACGCAGGGCTTCCGTTTTGATCTGATCGATTGTCGCGTTCACGCTTCCGGCCTTGGTGTGGGCTGCAAACGGTCGTGGAAAGCCCTCCGCCCGGCCGCCGCAGCGCGGCCGAAGTCTAAGACAGGGCTGCGGCGGCCTCTCCACGAACGATCATATTTTTTGGGCGGCCGCCTGGGCCAGGCGGGCGAAGCCGGCGGGGTCTGAAACCGCCAGTTCCGCCAGCACCTTGCGGTCGAGGTCGATTTGGGCCAGTTGCAGGCCGTGCATGAACTTGCTGTAGGACAGGTCGTTGAGCCGCGCGGCGGCGTTGATCCGCGCGATCCACAGCTGACGGAACTCGCGTTTGCGGACCCGGCGGTCCCGGTAGGCGTACATCAAGGCCCGGTCAACGGTATCGGCCGCTGTGCGGAACAGTTTGCTGTGGCCGCCGCGAAAGCCCTTGGCCAGCTTCAAAACCTTTTTGCGGCGACGGTTTGCCTTGAATCCTCTTTTTACTCGCATGTCATTCTCCTGGGGTCGCGCCCGAAAAACGCAGGTGCTGGACGCTTGTCCAGTCGCCGGCGGGGGGGTTGCCGATGATCGGCGTCCGCGGCGGGACGCCAGCGGCCCGCAAGGGCCCCTGCAATGCCAGGTTGCCGGGCGCGGCTCAGCCGTTGGGCATCAGCAGCCGAAGCTCCCTGTGGTTGGTTTTGTCCAAAATTTGAACCTTGCGCAGGCCGCGTTTGCGCTTGGTGGTCTTTTTGGTCAGAATGTGATTGGCGTGGGACTTTGCGAAGGTGAATTTCCCGGTTCCGGTTTTCCTGAACCGCTTGGCGGCGCCCCGATTCGTCTTGATCTTTGGCATGATATGAACTCCTGGCGGTTTGTTCTGCGTGTCAAACACGATAAAGCAGTAAAAAGTCAAAAACCAGACGGTTTCGAAAAAAGTTCAATTTACGGCGCGCAAATCTCAGCGGCGTGAGGCGTACTATTCTACGCCGCAGCGACTTCGAGATGCAGCGCAACGCAAAAATTGGCCTTTCTACGGAACCGTCAAACATCGGTGGCGCGGGCGACAAGTCCTCATCGCCCGCGCCACCTGCTGTAACAACCTGGCGGCCGTTTTCGCGTGGAAAACCCGCGGCCCTTGTG
>JASFIY010000389.1:0-3667 GCA_050122415.1 Desulfobacteraceae bacterium | reverse complement strand
CGCCAAACTCACCCCGTTGCGCGCCGCGATCGGGCGCAGGGCCGCCAGGGCCGCCTGGACCTTGGGATAGGTTTGGGGTTTGAACAGTTTGCTTTTGGCCCGGTGATCGCCCTTGGCGAATTTGTGGTCCGGGCCGAATTTGCCCGTCAACAGCCCCTGGGCCATGGGCGAGTAGGCCAGGATGGTGATGGCGTTCGCCTGGCAGTAATCCAGGGCATCGGTTTCCAGGTGCCGCCAGAAAAGCGAATAGGGGGGCTGCAGGCTGTCGATGCGGCCGTATTGGGAGGCCTCCTGGATCTGGGCGGCGGAGAAGTTCGAGACCCCGATGGCCCGGATTTTGCCCGCCGTCTGCAGGTCCTTGAGGGCCCCCATGGTTTCGGCCACCGGCACCCGGGGGCTGCCAAAGCTGCCCGCGGGCCAGTGAATCTGGTAGAGGTCGATGACGTCGGCGGCCAGATTTTTCAGCGATCGGTTGCAGGCCTGGATCACCTGGTCGTACTTGAGATGGTTGGCAAACACCTTGCTGGCCAGAACCACCTGGCCGCGCACGGCGGCCAGGGCCTTTCCCAGGATGCGCTCCGCGTGACCCTTGCCGTAGAACTCCGCCGTGTCAAAGGTGGTGATGCCGGCCTCGAAGGCCGCACGCACGGCCGCCTCGCTTTGGGCATCCTCGATGCCCACCCACATCTCTTTGCCGGCCTGCCAGGTTCCCATGATCACGCTGCTGACGGCGATGCCGGATCTGCCCAGTTCAACCTGCTGCATGGCGTCCCTCCTTGATGCGAAAGTGAAGTGCGGATCTGATTTTGATTTTTCAGCCCGAGTGTTCTATGGGGTCTTTTATACCCGTCTTCGCGCCCAAAGCCAACCGTCGGCTGCGGTTGGCTGCTTTCAGCCCGGAAACTCTTTTGAAACCCGGTCGCAGCGCGCGACTGCTGCCGGCAACACGTCTTTGGGGTCAGGGAGAGCGACATGCAAAATAACGGCTTTCAGAAGGTCAACCGGACCGATCGGAAAATGTACGGACCCCGTAAACTGCTGGTCTGCGGCTATCCGCAGTCGGAGCAGCCCTCGTTTTTGGAACTCCTCGGGGGTTGCGGGCTGGAGGCGCTGCCCGTTGTGTTTGTGCCTGAAACCGAGGCCCAGTGCACCCTCAAAGCCCTCCTGGAGCAGCCGGACCGCAGCGGCTGGGAGCGGGATTCCAGCCTGCGGCGGGCCGTCATCATGTCGGGCCTCAGCGAGCGCGAATTGCACGCCCTGATGGGCGGCTATCGGCAGCGGGGTCTGCCGACGCAGCTCTGGGCGACCCTCACGCCCACCTCCGAAGGCTGGACGATTCAGTCTCTCCTGGATGAACTGGACGCCGAGCGCCGCGCCTTCCAACGCCGGCAGAGTTGAAAGCGAAAGGAGACCCCATGCTGAATTTCAGTTTGAGCGCCCCGCAGGTCAAGCTGCGCCAGAGGGCCCGCGATTTCGCCCTCCAGGAGGTCCTGCCGGTGGCCTGGCACTACGACCGCCGAAATGAACTGCCCCTGCAGGTCCTCCAAAAAGCCTTCAAAGCCGGCCTGATGAACGCCGATGTCCCCAAGCGCTTCGGCGGCAAGGGGCTCGGGATGCTGGAGAGCGTTCTGGTGACCGAGGAGATCGCCGCGGCCTGCCCGGGGCTGGCCACATCGATTTTCGACAATTCTTTAGGCCTCGAGCCCATCGTTCTTTCGGAGAACGAAACGGCCAAGCAGAAATACCTGCCCGAGATCGCGCGCAATTTCCGCCTGATCTGCTTCGCCACCTCCGAGCCCACCATGGGGTCGGACGTGGCCGCCATCCGCTGCCGGGCGACCCCCGATGGCGACGGCTTCCGCCTGGACGGGACGAAGTTCTGGGTCACCAACGGCGGCGTCGCGGACTTCATGACGGTCTTCGCCACCACCGATCCCCAAAGCCGTCACGAGGGAATCGTTGCCTTCGTGGTGGAAAAAAAATGGGCGGGGGTATCGGTCGGTCGTCACATCCCCAAGCTCGGGCAGCGCAGTTCCAACACCACCGCGCTGCACTTTGAAAATGTGCGGGTCCCCGAGGAAAACGTTCTGGCCCGCCCGGGCAAAGGCTTCGTGCTGGCCATGAAGACATTTGCCCGCACCCGGCCGGTGATCGGCGCCTTCGCCGTCGGGGCGGCCCGCAGCGCCATGGAGTATGCCATCGACTACGCCCACAAACGGAAAACCTTCGGATCCCCGATCGCCGATAACCAGGCCATCCAGTTCAAATTCGCCGAGATGTACCAGCGGGTCGAAACCGCGCGCCTGCTGACCTGGAAAGCCGCCTGGGAGGCCGATCAGGGGCGCGACCCGACGATCGCCGCCTCGGTTGCGAAGTTCTACGCCACCGAAGCCGCTCTCAAGGTGGTCAACGACGCCCTCCAGGTTTTGGGCGGTTACGGCTACACCCGCATGTTTCCTTTGGAAAAGCTGCTGCGCGACGCGCGCCTGCTGACCATCTACGAGGGCACCAGCGAGATCCAGCGGATGATCGTCTCCGGTCATGTTTTGAACGCCTACACACCGGTGATGCCGCCTCTGGAGGACCTGCCGACCGCTTTCGAGGACCACTCCCCCGAAACCGCCGCGGCTGCAGCCGAAGGACCCCTCTGGCGCTGCCGGATGTGCGGCTATCTGCACGCCGGCGACACGCCGCCGGAAAGCTGCCCGCTTTGTTTTTTCCCCAAAACGGCCTTCAAGGCCCTCGCGCGTTGAATCCGCAAAAAGCCCGCGGCCCCTCGGGCCCGCGGGCAGTCCCGCCTGCGGGGCTTTGGTTCTCCTTCCCAGCGTCCCCAAGACCATCCCGCCGAACCTATTCATCGGCCCCGCCTTTCGCTGTTCTTGGGCCGGATATTTGAATTAAAGCATACAGAAATTCATTTTCCATCCGATTATAGGGAAGACGCAGGCGGATCTTCCGAGCGCTAGCGGTAGATAATGCCCATGGATTCACCTAACTGAAATCGTCGGAGGAACAAGAATTGTCGCATACATTCAGTCAGAAACAGTTGGACGGAATCGAGGAAATCCTGCAGGAAGATCTGATTCAACTGGGTGTTCACTGTGTCGTTTTGATCGATATGGCGGGCAATATCATCGCCAATCTGGACAACGGCGAGATGGAGCACGACATTTACTCACTCGCCGCGCTGGCCGCCGGGAATTTCGGCGCCGTCAGCACCATGGCCAAAATCATCGGCGAGGATGAATTTTCCCTTCTCTTTCACAAAGGGGAAAAGGAAAGCATCCACTTCAGCAAAGTGACCTCCGATTTTCTGCTGGTGTCGATTTTCGGCAAAGACGTCTCGCTGGGTTTTCTGCGGCTCAAGGTGGCCGAGGCCATCGAGAAAATCAACAAACTGCTTTAGGTGATCCCCGGGGGCCGCAGCCGTTTTCGTTTTCCGCTGAGCACGCAATCCCTTCAGAGGTGTCCGCATATGGCGTTTGTCAATCTCAAGAAGAAGGAAGTTCAGGTCAAGATTGTCTACTACGGGCCCGGCCGCGGAGGCAAGACAACCAACCTGGAGTACATCTACAGCAAATTCAACCATCGCATCAAAACCGAAATGGTGGCCATCAAAACCCACGGGGACCGCACCTTGTTTTTTGATTTTCTGCCCTTCGACATC
>JASFIY010000388.1:0-3678 GCA_050122415.1 Desulfobacteraceae bacterium | reverse complement strand
GGGACCTCCTTCATGGCCATCAAAGCCGCCGAGATGGTCCTGGCCCAACGGGGCCTCGCACCCGATGAGATCGATGTCATCATCGTGGCGACGGTGACGCCGGACCAGCTGGTCCCAGCGACCGCCGCCCATGTTCAGAATGGGTTGAAAGCCGGCAATTGCTGGGGGTTTGACCTCAACGGCGGCTGCACCGGTTTTCTGTGCGCGGTGGCCACCGGGGCGCAGTTCATCGCCTCCGGGACCCACCAGAAGGTTCTGGTCATCGGCGCAGACAAAATGAGCGCCATCGTCGATTATCAGGACCGCAACACCTGCGTCCTATTTGGCGATGCTGCCGGCGCAGTGCTTCTGGAGCCTTGCGAGGGCGAGGAGCAGGAGCTGGGCATCCGGGATTTCATCCTTTGTCTGGACGGCTCCGGCAGCGAATACCTGAAAATCCCTGCCGGCGGCAGCCTCCTGCCGGCCACCCAGGAAACGGTTGCGCAACGGATGCATTACGTTTACCAGGACGGCCGGTCGGTTTTCAAACACGCGGTCAAGGAAATGGCGGATGCGGCCACCCGCATCATGAGCCAGAACAACCTCAGCAGCGAGGATATCCGCCTTTTCATTCCCCACCAGGCGAACTACCGCATTATCGACGCCGCGGCCAAAAAAATGGGGTTGGCTCCGGAACAGGTCTTTATCAACATCGCCCAGTATGGCAACACCACTGCCGCCACCATACCGATGGCCATGTCGGAGGCCTACCAGCAAGGTCGGATGGGAAGAGGCGATTGGATCATCCTGGCCGCTTTTGGCGCCGGTTTTACCTGGGGCAGTATGCTGCTGAAATGGGCCATGGGCCCGGCCGGCGCGGGAATAAAAGGCTTCCCAGGGTGACCCGGGGGACAGGCGGGATTGGCGGACGCAAAGGCCCCCGCCGACGTTGGGCTTTAACCGCTGATTTCGTGAGCTTTGATTTTGCTCAGAAGACACGGGTGGCTGATTTCAAGCAGGCGCGCGGCTTGGGATCGATTGCCCTTGGTTTCCCGAAGCGCCCGGGAAATCATTTTTTTCTCCAGAAGCTTCTGGGCGACCTTCAGGGAGTGCCCGGGTACCGAAGCTGCCATCGGATTGATATCGCCCTCCTGCCGGACCCGCTCCGGCAGGTTTTCCAGCCGCAGGGTCTCCTCCTCGGCCAGCACCATGGTCCGCTCAACGACATTTTCCAGTTCGCGCACGTTTCCCGGCCAGGGGTACTTCAGCAGGCAGGCCATCGCGCCCGCTGAAAAGGCTTTGATGCTTTTGCCTAATTTCTGATTGAAGATCCCACGAAAATGCTCACAGAGCAGCGGAATATCCTCACCCCGATCCCGCAGAGGCGGCAGTTTGATGTTGAGCACATTGAGGCGGTAGAAAAGATCCTGACGAAAAGTGCCGGCTTGGACCTCTTTTTCAAGATCTCTGGATGTCGCTGCGACAACGCGGGCATCAATTTTCTGGACTTGGCTGGCGCCAATCGGCCGGACCTCGTTTTCCTGCAACACCCGCAGCAGCTTGACCTGCAGGGGGAGGGGCAACTCACCGATTTCGTCCAAAAACAAGGTTCCCCGATGGGCGTCTTGAAACAACCCCGATTTATCCTGCGAGGCCCCCGTAAAGGCCCCTTTTTTATAGCCGAACAGCTCGCTTTCCAATAGATTTTCAGGAATCCCGCCGCAGTTGACGGACACCATGTTGTGATTTGAACGGTTTCCCGAATAATGAATACTTTTGGCGACCATTTCCTTCCCGGTTCCGCTTTCCCCGGTGATGAGAACCGTCGTGGAGTAATCGGCGACCTTTTCAATCAACCTGAAGACCGCCTGCATCGCAGGGCTTTTTCCAATAATATCCAGAAACTGGTGCTCCTTGCGAATGGCGTCGATTTGATGAAGCAGCCGCCGGTTCTCGGTCTTCAGCCGCTCCCGTTCCTCCGCCTTCTTCAAAACCATTAGAATCTCGTCAAATTTAAACGGCTTCGAAATATAATCGTAGGCGCCTGTTTTCATCGCCTGAACCGCCGTATCGATGGTGCCATAGGCCGACATCACGATAAAGGTGGTCTTGTCCAGAAAATCCGCGGCCGCCCGCAAAAACGCCAGACCGTCCATGCGGGGCATTTTAAGATCGCAGAGGACGAAATCAAACGAGGATTTGGCCAGCTGCATCAGCGCCTCCTCGCCGTCCCCGGCGGTGAGAACCTCAAACCCATTTCGGCCGAGAAGCGATGCCAGCATGTGGCGCATGTTTTCTTCGTCGTCGACCACCAGAATCTTTTTCAATTTTATCCGTCCACCTATGTTCGAAAACCGAGCCCCGCTCGGTCTTGAAGCCGCTGCGGCGGCCCACGAGCGGCCAATCGCCGCGCAATGCAGGGCCTTCAACTCGGCGCTTGGACCGATAGGGCCTGGTTTAGGAATGACCGCCGACGGGTGAGCGTGCCTTGGAAGACCTTCCCGTCACCCCCCACAAAAGACACCGCATGCGTTTTGGGTATCGTCCAGCGGGAGCAGCAGCTCAAAGCGCGAACCTTGCCCGGCAGCACTCTCCACCCTTATCTCGCCGCCGAGGTTTTGCACAATCTGATAGGAAACCACCAGCCCCAGTCCGGTCCCTTTTCCGGGCTCCTTGGTTGAAAAAAAGGGATCAAAAATTTTGGGCAGATTTTCGTCCGGAATCCCCACCCCGTTATCCCCGATTTCAATGGAAAGCCAGTCGGTATTGAACCCACCGTTTTTTGGCGGCTTTTTTACCTGCGACGACCGGATCGAAATTTTCCCGACGGCCGTCATTGACGACATGAAAATGGCATCCGCCGCATTCTTCATCAAGTTTAGAATAACCTGGCGTAACTGTTCGCCGTCCACCCAAACCAGATCTTTGCGGGCTTCCAAACGCAGGTCGATCGCCAAATCGGTCGTCTGCGGTTGAAGATTGTAGACCTCCACGATCTCCCGAATGATGCTGTGCGCCCCTACGGGAGCTTTCGGTGCGGCAGTTTCCCTGGCCTGACCCAAAAGCTGCCGAATAATCACGCTCACCCGGTGAATTTCTTTTTCGGCACGGTCCAGAAAGTCCAGACGCTCGGCATGGGCAATTGCCCGCTCCCGCAGCAGCCCGAGGTATCCCAAAACGATGCCGATAGGGTTGCCGATCTCGTGGGCCACCCCGGCGGCCAGGCGGCCCACGGAGGCCAGTTTCTCGGCCTGGATGAGCCGGTTTTGTGCGGCTTGAATTTCAAGATTGGCCTTCCTGAGGGTTTGGACCGTTTGCTGGAGTTTTTCCTGATCCTGTGAGATTCTGCGCAACATCTGGTTGAGGGCCGTGGACAACGTGCCGAATTCATTTTTTTTGCCTTCCTGCAAAAAATACAGATTTTCACTGCCCGATCGAAACTCGTTGACCCTGTGCACCAGTTTTTGAAGGGGTTTGAATATCAGCTTCGAAAAAAGGTTGACGCCAAGAAAGGTCAAAAGCAGGCAATTGCCCAGCAGATAGATAAAAAAAACCTTTTGCGCTTGCCGCCAGTGCCGATAAAAGTTCTCAAGATTAAACGCTAAACAGCCCCCCGCCACAACCTCGCCGCCAATCTCCAAAGGTGCTGAGACATACAAATTGCGATGCTGCTTCCAGAAAACCCCCCAGGTCCTCCCG
>JASFIY010000387.1:0-3685 GCA_050122415.1 Desulfobacteraceae bacterium | reverse complement strand
TCCCTGGCAGGCAGCGCCACCATCAGCGCCATCCGCCGCACCCCCTCCCACCGGAAGTCAGGCGACCTGCGCTGGCCGGAGGCCGCCCGATCCGCGGTCATACTGGCGCTGGAGCACCCCGCCGGGGAACCCTCCCTGGACTGGTGGGACAGCCGGTCCGGAAAGACGCCCGGCAACCGGGAGTTGATGCGGGTGGCGGCGGGTTTGTGCCAATGGCTGGAGAAGGAACTGGCGCTCACCGCTTTTTCGCTGCCCTACGGGGTCGAAGACGGGGGCCTCTTTCTGAAGGAGGCCGCGGTGGTGGCGGGGTTGGGGGTCATCGGGCGCAACAACCTGCTGGTCACCCCCCGCTTTGGCTCACGGGTGCGTCTGCGCGCCCTGCTGCTGGACGCCGAATTGCCGCAGGGGGGCGGGCCGGTTTTCGACCCCTGCACCGGCTGTCCCGCACCCTGCCTGCAGGCCTGTCCCCAAGAGGCGTTCGTCCGGGGCCGCTACGACCGGCGGCGCTGCCGCCGCCAGATCGAAAAGGACCAGGAAAACCCCTACCGCATCATGGACATCAGCAGCATGACCTATGCGATCACCTGCATCAAGTACTGTCGGGCCTGCGAATTGGCCTGTCCTGTCGGCGGGTGAGGGGGACCGGCGGCAAGTGGTCCTCAGCCGGTGACCTTCTTCTTGGCCGCACTCCCCAAGGCCGGGTTTTCAACTTCGGCCGCCAGACATCGGCTGCAAAGCACTGCGCGGGCAGCCGCTAAATCCAGTCCGCCGCCGCACTGCCGGCAGCCCCCGTAAATGAAAACCCCGCCCTGGGTGGAATTGCGCGAGTAGGGCGAGGTGCGGTGCAGATCGACGCCCCACTGCAGGCGATCACCCCGCTGAAACCGCAACCGCCCGTCCAAGACGTAGTCCAAGCCCCGCGACCAGTCTTCGGCGTGCTGGAATTCGTACCCGCCGCAGGCCATGACCCCCATCTCCCGGCAATAGGGAATGATGACGATCTGCTTGCTGCCCGGCCGGATCTTGCGGCAGAGTTCGTTTTCCACCAGGAAGTCGATGAACGCCTTGCCCATCAGGGGCTCCGGGTTGATCAGCAGCAGGGTGTCGATGGCGCCCTCGGGCAGAAGCCGCAGGATTTCGCTTTCGGCCCTGAGAATCACGAGGTTCGGGGGCGGGTCCTGTTGAACGGGCAGGCTGCCGGCACGCCAAGCGGCGGCCACCTTCTGGTAGAAGGAGCCCTCTTCGGCGGGGGTCTCCCAGGGGTAGAGGTCGGTGGCGACCACCCCGATGTCGGGGTTTCTGAGGGCGATTTGCCAGGCCACCTCGCAGCTGCCGCAGCCGATCTCCAGAATGACCCGGTCTCGGTTCAGGACTTGGGGAAGCCGGGCGATTTCGGCGGGCGGGTTGCCCTGTCCGAAGAGGTAGTGGCTCAGAGGGTCGAAAGCCGCGTCGGGCGCCAGCGGCAGCCCCAGTGCCAAGCCCTCGAGCTGCAGGCTGTGCGACTCCCCGTCGTTTAAGCCCGGCAGGGCCGGCTGAGGTGCGCTGGGGGGCGCCAGGGCAAGCGGTGTGGCCTTGGGGGCGGGCTCCCGATGGCGGCCGAGGTCCGGCGGCGCAGCGCGGCCCAGGCGGGAGGAACGAATCTTCAATCCGGCGCGCCAGCGGGCCGCCAGGGCCTTGAGCTTCCTTCCGAGAAAAGAGCACTTGGGCATGGTCACCACAGCCGGGCACACGCGTCGCAGGGGCCCGCGAAAGAGGAACGGCAAGTTGGCAGCAGGCGGCCGGCACCCGGGGTGCAGGGTATCCGGGGAGAAAACGAAAGGGTGAGCGAGCTTAGAAGAAAGCCGCGACCATGTCAAACGGTATTTTGCAGGCCGGCTTTCCGGTGGGCAAAGCGCGAAAAAAAAGGTCTTTTCAAAGCCCCCGACCGCGCCTATATTCGAAAATAGAGGGGATCACGATCGGCGAAAAATGCGGCCCGGCGACACCTTGAAAAGCACTCCTGACGGCGCCCCTAGCACGCGGCGGGAGACCTACCCAGTAGGTAGCGCAGCGAATAAAAAATTCAGCCCAACGCCGGAACCTACATGTGACCCGAACCCTTCGATGGTGCCCGATTCCTGGTGAATCGCCCGTTCGGAAAGCCGTTTCCCGGCATTTTCCGCTGTCGCTGTTTTTTTTGCCGCAAACTTTAACCGGCTGCGGCTGCAGCCAAAGGGGGTGCCATGAGCAGCGAATCCGATACCGTTAAGCGGCAAGAGCTCCTGGAGCGGGTGGCCCAGAAAGTCCCCGCCCTCAAGGCCAAGTTTCAATTCGGGCTGGCCCGCAAACTGCTCGCCGAGGCTGCCGAGGCCTTTCCCGACAATATCTGGGTTCAGCAGCAACTCGCCCTGTGCACCTACAAGGACCAGGACCTGTTCCCCGCCAAGCGCTTCGCCGACGCCCTGGCCGTGCTGGAGCGAATCGGGCTGCGCGACCCGGCCAACCGGGAGGCCGAGACCCTGGCCCTGGGGGGCGCCGTCTACAAGCGCTGGTGGGAGTATGACGGCCAGATGGAGAACCTTCATCTGGCGTTGAACTTCTACCGCGCCGCCTGGGAGCGCAACCCGGACCAGGATCGCGGCTACGGCGGGATCAACGCCGCCTTTATCCTGCAGCTCTTGGCCGCGCGCCTCCGACTGGCCGCCAACCGCAGTCAAACCCCGTCCCCGGAAGCCGACCGGCTAAACGCCGAAACCGACGACCTGCGCCGCGCGATCATCGCCCACTTGGATGCGCGGCTGGCGGACGACCCCGCCCTCGGCCAGGACTACTGGCTGCTGGTGACCCTGGCCGAGGCTTATTACGGCCTGGGCGCGTATGACCAGGCCGGGGAGTGGCTGGCCAAGTCCAAGGCCCTGGAGACAGCCGAGTGGGAGCGCCAGACCACGGTCCGCCAGCTGGTAGCCATCGCCCGGCTGCAGGGCCAGCAGCCGCCGCCGGAGACCAGCGACCCGGCGGGGTGGCCGGCCCCCTGGCAGCCCCTGCGGCGGCTCCTGGGCGACGATGCCGGCCCCGCCCTTTCCTGCTACCGCGGCAAGGTGGGGTTGGCCCTTTCCGGGGGCGGGTTCCGCGCCTCCCTCTACCACCTGGGGGTGCTGGCGCGCTTGGCGGAGATGGACGTGCTGCGCAGCGTGGAGGTGCTATCGACGGTCTCCGGCGGCAGCATCGTGGGCGCCCAGTACTACCTGGAGGTCAAACACCTGCTGGAAACCAAGGCCGACGGCGAGATCACCCGTGAGGACTACATCGCGCTGGTGCGGCGCCTGCAGCGCGATTTTTTGGAGGCCATCCAGGGCAACATCCGCATGCAGGCCGTGGGGGATTTCAAGAAGAACGTCGCCATGATCTTCTCCAAATCCTACAGCCGCTCCCACCGCCTGGGGGAACTCTACGAAGCGCGCATTTACGCCAAGGTCGCCGACGGCCACCCGGCGGGCAGCCCCCGTTACATGGACGAGCTGCTCATCCGGCCGCCGGGGGAGCCCGATTTCCACCCCGGCTTTTCCAACTGGCGCCGGCGGGCCAAGGTGCCGGTCTTGCTGCTGAACGCCACCGCACTCAACAGCGGCCACAACTGGCGCTTCACCGCCACCCTGCTGGGGGAGCCGCCGGGGCTGCTGGGGGCGGAGGTGGACAAGAACGCCCG